>DOOY01000084.1:0-1239 GCA_003514765.1 Nitrosomonas sp.
AAAAGAGTTAGAAGCCCAGAAGAAGCGCGAGCAAGAAGAAAAAGCGCGCATTGAGGCGCAACAGGCGGCTGCAGCGGCTGCGCGCGCGCAAGTTGCCAGTGAAATCGGAAAATACAAGGCAATGATTCTCGCCAAAATTAAAAGCAGAATCGTTATGCCCCCCGATTTGCCAGGGAATCCGGTCGCCGAGTTTAACGTTACATTACTGCCCGGTGGCGATATTCTGGATGTCAGGTTGCGTAAAAGCAGTGGCTATCCCGTTTTTGACAGTGCCGTAGAACGCGCCATACTGTTGTCCAAGCCGTTGCCATTACCACCTGATCCGGCATTGTTTAATGAATTTCGTAACTTGCATGTAATCGTGCATTATTTGGAATGATTGTTATAATTGACACAAATTTATGAATTTTTGGCGCCTTATATCTATGTCAACGTTTTCTCGCATCGCATTTCACGGACTATTGATTTTATTTCTCTGGTTTATCTGTACCCCTTTGCAGGCCCGATTGAATATTGAGATTTTTGGCGGCGGAACCGAGCGAATACCGATTGCAATCGTTCCTTTCGCCGACGAAAACAGGTTGCAACAGCGTATTACGGATGTGGTTGCTGCCGATTTGCAGCGCAGCGGATTATTCAGATTAATTGATCCAACCGGATTAACACCTTCTGCGCCTGCTGAAGTCGTTTATAGCGACTGGACGAATCGCGGCGCCAATGCTCTGGTCATCGGGCGCACGATTCTCATGCCCGGCGGTCAGGTGGAGGTACAATTTCGCCTGATGGACGTGGCGAGACAGGCGCAATTAACAGGACTGGCTGCTGTTGTACCCGTGACGCAGTTACGCGCTGTAGCGCACCGCATTGCAGATATTATTTACGAAGCGCTGACAGGTGATGTGGGTGTTTTCAGCACGCGCATTGCCTATGTCAAGAAGCAGGGCAACAGATATGCATTGCAGATCGCCGATTCAGATGGCTATAATGAACATTCGATTATTGAATATACCGAGCCCATTATTTCGCCAGCCTGGTCGCCAGACGGCGGTCAAATTGCGTATGTATCATTTGAAAATAAAAAACCGGTTGTTTATGTGCAAACGCTTGCGACGCGGCAACGCAGAGCGGTCGCCAATTTTTCCGGCAGCAACAGCGCACCGGCCTGGTCACCTGACGGTAAAAAACTGGCTGTTGTATTATCGCTGCATGGCGGTTCGCAGATTTATCTGATCAATGCGG
>DOOY01000084.1:1345-1521 GCA_003514765.1 Nitrosomonas sp.
TGATCAATGCGGATGGCAGCGGTCTGCAGCGATTAACCCGCAGCTCGGGCATTGATACCGAACCGAGTTTCTCACCGGATGGGCGCTATATCATCTTTACATCCGACCGCGGCGGCAGTCCGCAAATTTATCGCATACCCGTCACCGCAACAGAATCGACAGCAGCCGAGCGGCTG
>DOOY01000084.1:1619-3692 GCA_003514765.1 Nitrosomonas sp.
CAGCCGAGCGGCTGACCTTTGAAGGCAATTATAATGTCAGCCCGGATTACAGCCATGATGGTAAAAGCTTTACATTCATTCACCGGCATAACGGCCGGTTTAATGTTGCGGTACAGGACATCGCCACGCGTCAGGTACAGCTGCTGACAAACTCACAGCTGGACGAGTCACCCAGCTTTGCGCCCAATGGCAGAATGATCTTGTACGCCACGGATATCGGGGGACATGGTATATTATCAGCTGTTTCCAGAGATGGTCAGACGAGGCAACATTTGTCTACACAGACAGGTGATATCAGAGAGCCGGCGTGGGGGCCGTTGCCAAAACAAAAATGAGATTTTGTAATTTGTTTGTTATTAAAGGAGCGGTAAAGTGAAGACAATAGCAGGTGTTTTAATCATTGGTTTATTATCAGCATGTGCAAGTCAGACAACACAGCCGACTGCCGATGTAGAAGATCGATCAGTGGATGCAAATGGCAGCGGCGCGGACAGTAGCGCCCTGGGTTCAGGAAGTTCAGGCTTTCACCCGCTCAACGATCCAAGCAGCATCTTGTCGCAACGCAGCGTGTATTATGATTATGACAATTATACAGTTAAAAATGAATACAGATCGCTGGTCATCGCCCATGCACAATATCTGCGCGACAATCCAAATGCGCAGGTGATCCTGCAAGGCAATACCGACGACCGCGGCAGCCGTGAATATAATCTGGCACTGGGTCAACGCCGCGCGGATGGGGTAAAAAACATCATGACATTATCCGGCGCAAGGGATTCTCAAATTGAGGCCGTCAGCCTGGGAGAAGAAAAACCCCGCGCCTATGGCAGCGACGAGTCTGCATGGAGTGAAAACCGTCGCACAGATATTCTTTATCGAGGTGAATAAACAATGTTAATACGCGCTATCTGTTTGTTGTTACTGATAAGCAGCAATGCAAGCCACGCTGGATTATTCGGCGATGATAAGGCACGGGAACAAATCAGCGCCCTGCGTCAGCAGGTTGAAGAAATGGATGCGCGTATAGCCAAAATGGAAGAGGCGCTGAAAAGCCAGGCGTTGCTGGAACTCTACACCCAGGTGGAAACACTTGGAATGGAGCTCGGCAGATTGCGTGGACAGATTGAAGTACTGACGAACGACAATACATCGCTGCAAAAAAGGCAGAAAGATTTCTATATCGACCTGGACAGCCGTTTAAGGCAAATAGAAGATCCCGATGCGCCGATTCCTAATTATTCCAACCCTGATGATTCAGTCGATATGGATACCGATGCCGCTGATTCCATCTCCACCCCGTCCGAACGCCACACAAGTATCATTTCAGCGCCACATGCAGCACATGAAACACAGGCAATGCCTGCAGAAACTGAAAAAACATTTGTTGCCGCAATACCCGATCATGACATGACACCTGCCGGAGCCACGGAAGAGCAAACCTATGACGCCGCTTACCGGCTCTTTGTCAACGGTAACTACGTCGGCGCCAAATCTCAATTTGAAGCGTTTCTGAAACAGTATCCACAATCCACCCTCGCGCCCAGCGCTGCTTACTGGATCGGAAATGCGCATTACGCCTTGCGGGATTTTCAGGACGCCATTGATGCACAAAGAGATTTGATCAGGCGTTATCCAGACAGCCCCAAAGTACCGGATGCGCTACTCAATATCGCCAGCAGCCAGAATGAAATGGCTGACAGCAAAGCAGCCAGAAAAACACTTGAGGATCTGATTACTCAATATCCTTTCAGTGATGCAGCCAAGAAAGCCAGCCAACGGGTGACCCGGTTTTAGCAGTTGTCGATTTGAATTCTCCAGCATCAAACAAATATCTCGAACAGGCAAATAAAACCGCAACTTTGCGTGTCAGTGAGATCTTCTACTCATTACAAGGCGAAACCAGCCGTATCGGTCTGCCGACCGTTTTTATCCGACTGACAGGCTGTCCGTTGCGTTGCGGTTATTGCGATACAGCCTATGCATTTACCGGTGGCGAAAACATGTCTATTACCGCTATCTTGCAGCAGGCGGCCGGTTATCGTACCCGATATGTTACCGTTACCGGCGGCGAGC
>DOOY01000331.1 GCA_003514765.1 Nitrosomonas sp.
AAACTGCAAGGTACTCATTGCTGACCGCGTGTTTGATGGTTTCAATCTGCACGAAAATACCGCTGTCTTATTTAAAAACAACCAGATTGTTGAAGTTGGTGCAAATGATCAACTAAGTAAAAAATGCAAAAATAAACTTGATTTAGGTGATTCAACAATTTTACCTGGCTTTATCGAATCGCATGCGCATATCTCAGTTCAAAATATTTCAAGCGAAACAGTCTTACGACATGGTGTCACAACAGTTAGAGAGACTGGCGGGCCATTACACAAACCACTGGGGGGCAACGGTAAATTGCGTATAATCAGCGCGGGCCCGATTATTCAGCCATTTGACGGTTATCCATTGAACATTTTTGGCCATGGACACGATGATGCCGATCATCATGGTAAATACCAAGGTGTCGGCGTACCGGTCGCAACAATCGCTGAAGCTGAGCAAGTCGTAGAAGACCTTGTCGCAGGCGGTGCAACTATCATTAAAATTTCGCTCGAACCGGGTGGTGAAGAAGGCGCACCCTGGATGTCCGGTCATGGTCATGGTGAAATTCCCCCTACCCCCTGGCCGATGCTCCCTCCTGATATCGTAAAGGCAATCGTCAATAAGGCGCACGCGCTCAATAAACGTGTTACGGCACATGTCAGTGAAGATATCGGCGTTGAAGTTGCACTGGATGCTGGTGTCGATGAGTGGGCGCATATCCCCTGTGCACCAATCCGAGAGGACTTGTTGCAACGGGCCGTAGTACAAGGCGTCGTCTTTGTAACGACAATTGATACATTGTCTTCCTGTACGGGTATTCATGGAAATACGCATACGCTTGCACATGTCATCGAGCATGCGGAACAAACCAATTCAAAATTTATTTATGGATCTGAAATCGGCCACGACAATGTGCCCTGGGGAATCAATGGACAAGAAATGGGACTGATGCTCCAGCTCACTAGCGGCGAAGAAATTGGCTTTCCAGATGTATTAAAAGTATTCAAGGCGGCAACATCAGAAGCCGGAAAGAATTTGGGTATGCCGCATTTAGGTACCTTGATGCCGGGCGCACCGGCGGATATCATTGCAGTGCGCGGCAATCCTTTTGAGCGGTTCAAGTTACTGGAATACCCTGACCTGGTGCTCTCCGGTGGAAAAATAATTGTGAATAATTTTAAAAAATCCCCGGACGGTGACAACGATCTTAATGATCACGGCGAATAAATGAACGCATCCTCATCAAACCTTCTGAAACATACGTGGCTGTACTGCACCGTCTTTTTAACCGGCGCCGCGGTCATGGTTATCGAATTACTGGGCACACGCCTCATAGCACCCTTTTATGGAGCCAGCCTTTACGTCTGGACTTCCGTTATTTCGGTAACGCTGATCGCACTGGCATTGGGTTACTTCATCGGCGGACGTTGGGCGGATCAGTCCAAACGTACCGGACTGGCGTTGATTATTGCCTTGTCCGGGTTTTTGACATTGCTGGTTCCCTGGTTAACCGGGCCCGTTTTGCTGGCGACTGATCCATTGGGTCTGCGCATGGGTACTTTTGTCAGCACACTCGTTTTGTTTACGCCGAGCCTGCTCATGCTGGGCATGGTCGGCCCGTTTGCTGTCAAGCTGGCCACATCCAGTCTGGATGGAGTTGGCGCCAGCACCGGTTCCATTTATGCCGTAAGCACTGTAGGCAGCGTCATCGGTACTTTATTCCTCGGTTTCTATCTGTTTCCACAAGTGGGTTCCCGTGAAATTTTTATTGGTCTGGGTATCGGTTTGCTGCTGTTGTCGCTCTGCGTGGCGTTTTTTGAACGCAATCGCATCAAGCCCGTTGTTGCCCTGCCGCCTGTTGCAGTGCTCATCGTCATCAGCATCCTGTGCCTACCTTATATCGCAGATTCCGGCAAACAGATTATCGGTAATGAGAATTATCAAACACGTTTTGAACGTGAGAGCCTGTATGGCTGGGTGCGTGTGATTGACAATCCTGCCGACAATTACCGTTTGCTGACCGTGGATGCTTCCACCATTGGCGCGGCCAGCATCAGTCATGGTGAAAATGTATTGACTTATCAACAGATAGTTACATTCCTGCCTGCTTTGGCACCCGATATGCGGCGGGCGCTGTTGATTGGACAAGGAGCGGGTCATATGGCCATGACGCTCAAGCGATATGGCATCCGGACGGATACACTGGAAATAGACCCGGTAGTCTCCGAAGCAGCACGTGACTACTTTGATTTTGAAGCCACCGGGAAAACAATTATTGGTGATGCACGTTACGAAATCCGCAAACTACAGGGCCCATATGACTTAATTATCATGGATGTTTTTACCGGCGGCTCCGAACCCGTGCATCTGCTGACGGTTGAATCCATGCGTCAGCTGCAATCCCTGTTGTCAAGCCGCGGCATCATGACGCTTAATTTTGTTGCCTTCCTGGAAGACGGTAAAAACGCCGCACTGGCTTCTGTTGCTAAAACGCTGGCTCAGGTATTTCCGTACCAAATTGCGTTAATCTCTGAGCCTGATAGAGAATTTAACGATTTCATTTTTATTGCATCCGACCATCCGATTAATCCTGAAGCGGATACTTTCAGCCCTGCGCAACGTATCTGGCTCAAACAGAGACGCGTCAATCTGGATCAGAATTACGGCGTCATTCTGACGGATAATCTGAACCCGCTGGAATCGCTGCAAACCCGAAAGTCGGAGTACTACCGATGGATGATAGTTGACTCAATTGGATTGAATCATTTTGTCCGGTAAATCAAATAGAACCCATTATTTCAGTTGCTTTCAGATTGATTGTTCTGCAGCATTTCGGCCGCATGC
>DOOY01000242.1 GCA_003514765.1 Nitrosomonas sp.
CGACGAGCATCCCGCATCTGTTGCGCCTGCTTTGGCCGCCAACCCCGCTGACCTTTGTTGCGACGAAATTCTCTTGATATCGTCGATTTGTGCACACCAATTTCCAGTGCAATCGCAGCCTGTTTGTAACCTGCTTTTTTTAGTCCGTACATATGGTATCTTTGTTCTGTGGTGAGCTGTCGGTAACTTCTCATTTTTGTGTTCCTTTTATTTGATCGTTTAAGTGGCTACGAGGATATCCCCAGTTCACCACCTAACTATATTATAAAAGTTGCACTTCGAAGTTGAATCCAAGAAATGTTTTTACGTGGATTTTAAAATAAACTGTTTATCGGCTCGTGTATACCATTAAAATAAGCCTGTCGATTCGATTACTCTGAGGTGTCGTCTTAATGTGACGCTTGTTCAAACCCTGATTGCCAAAATGTCTGCACATATTCGTTTTTTATCGCAAAAAGTGTTGAGTCAACTGCAACTGACGACCACGGAAGTTATTGAAAGCATTGAATCCCTGATTCAGGGACATAGTCGCGCACAAGTTTGGAATACGCCCAAAGCAGTGATTACGCCACCTGACGGTAGATATATGATGGCAACATTGGCAGCTGCTGACGATCCACAGATTCTGGCGGTCAAAACATTATTATTGAATCCTAAAAACTCGCATCGAGGGCTCAAAAGTATTTATGCTTTGGTGACATTGCTTGACAGTGATTCTGGATTACCGCTTGCCATTTTGGATGGCGGCTGGGTAACTGCGGTGCGTACAGCCGGATTGAGTGCTGTTGCCGCTAAGCGCCTGGCTAACAGCAATTCGACCGTAGCTGCATTTATTGGGTGTGGTGTGCAAGCGCATAGCCATTTAAAAGTTTTTGCTGATTTATTTCCGTTAAAAGAAATTCGCGCGTATGGGCGTGGTGTTGAAAATAGGGATGTACTGTGTCAGAGTGCAGAAAAAATGGGATTGACTGCGATTCCAAGTAAAACAGCCCGGGAGGCCGTTTGTGATGCAGATCTGATTGTGACATCGGTGACTATTTCACCTGAGCTGGAGCCTTTTCTGGATGTGCGGTGGTTAAAACAAGGTGCTTTTGTGACTATGACTGATCTGGCTGCACCTTGGTATGCCGAAGGCATGACCGTTTTTGATCGTATCATCATTGACGACTTAGAACAGGAAGCGGAAATGTCAAAACCATTGGTGCAGCCGAGTCTGATATCAGGAGATTTGACCGGGTTGGTTACTGGCAAAGTTGTGGGACGCGAGCGGGCAAGCGAGCGTACAGCATTTGTATTTCGTGGTTTGGCATTGGGAGATCTTGCTGTTTCAGCTTTGGCTTTTCGGCGTGCATGTGATACTTCGCAAGGTGTGCTGGTTGGCATCTAGAATTATGTCAATGCGATATTTTTACAGTGTCAGTGGTTTAGTCTGAATCTGGAAGTTGTTGTAAAAGTGTATCAAATTCATCACTTGTTCCAGGAATCTGTTACGAGAAGTGTAAATTGATTTATAATTCGACCTCTTCAAGAAGAATTCAATTTTATTTATAAAAGAAAAAGTTTTTGTTTGCAAGCTTGTTGGCAAGATAAGGGAGATCATCAATGCATATAGGCATACCCGCAGAGATTCGCGGGGGAGAAACGCGTGTCGCGGCTACACCGGAGACAGTTAAAAAATATACTGCAAAGGGCATCCATGCTGTATCTGTACAGTCAGGCGCAGGTGCCGGCGCAAGTATACCTGATGCGGAATTTGAAGCGGCTGGCGCTAACATTGTTGCTGATGTGGCAACGCTGTACAGTCAATCTGAAATAGTACTCAAGGTCCGTGGGCCCGATGCTGACGAATTGGCCATGATGCGTAAAGATGTTGTGCTATTGGGCCTTCTGGCGCCACATAAGACTGACGAGATAGAAATACTCGCCAAACATGGCTTAACTGCATTTGCAATGGAAAAACTGCCACGGATTTCACGTGCCCAAAACATGGACGTGTTGTCATCCCAAGCAAATATTGCGGGTTACAAGGCGGTGATTATGGCGGCGGATATTTATCAGCGGTTTTTTCCGATGTTAATGACAGCAGCTGGAACAGTTAAAGCAGCGCGTGTCTTGGTGCTTGGCGCCGGCGTGGCAGGTTTGCAGGCTATCGCAACTGCAAAAAGGCTGGGTGCAGTTGTCGAGGCTTTTGATGTGCGCCCGGCCGCTAAAGAACAGGTTGAAAGCTTGGGGGCTAAATTTGTAGAAGTGCCGCTCAATGATGAAGAAAAGGCAAATGCTGAAACAGCGGGTGGCTATGCTACCGAAATGTCTGAAGACTACAAACGCCGTCAAGGTGAACTGGTTCACGAAAGAGCTAGTGTTGCAGATGTCATTATTACGACCGCATTGATTCCAGGTCGTCCGGCACCTGTTTTGATCAAAGAAGAAACCGTGAAAGCAATGAAGCCCGGTTCTGTCATTGTGGATATGGCTGTTGAGGCGGGTGGTAATTGCCCGATATCCGAACTGGACAAAACGGTCGTCAAACATGGCGTACATTTGGTTGGTGTCGCCAATATTCCCGGGTTGGTCGCAGCCGATTCCAGTACGTTATACGCGCGAAATTTAATGAATTTCCTGAACCTGATTATTGATGCCGAAAGCGGTAAGTTAAACATAGACCGTGAGGATGAAATTGTCGCCGGAACATTGGTTTGCGGT
>DOOY01000180.1 GCA_003514765.1 Nitrosomonas sp.
GGAAAAATATACGGTTGATGTTATACATCAATTTACGACTAGACCCAAAGTCTAATGTATCACCAAAGATCAGAGAAGCAATGGGCGGGTGGCCACCAAATGACAAGTTGGTTCAAAATATTGCTGCTGTTCTTAAGGAATTCTCGCTTCGTTACGGTACAAAAGTTTCTGGCTGGTGGATTGATGGCGTGCAACTTCCATCAAAATGGGGTAAATCGCCTCATCGAGAGCGATGGTTCATGCAAATTGCGGATGCGCTCCGGGCTGGAAATCCAGATGCACTTGTGGCTTTTAATCCGGGATTAAAAACTGTTCGTTATAGTCTACAGAATGATTATATTGCAGGCGAAAGTGAAGATCTTAAACCCATACCGAATGGACGTTGTCTGGATGGTGCGCAATGGCATTTATGGTCATATCTCGGTGGATGGTGGGGTTCGAGCGGAATTCGATATTCTGAAGAGGAACTTGGCAATTATGTGTCATTAGTTACTTCTCGGGGCGGTGCCCTGACGTTCGATGTCGGCACTCTCGGTGAAGATATAAAATGCCATGCGATAAAATGCCAAAAGGTAAAAAAGATAAAAACACCATACTTCGGCTACATTGACCCGACACAAATTGCGCAGATTAAGGCATTAAAAAAAAATGAACTACCGGTTTCGCCAGAGTCTTTCTCGAGCTGTGTAAACTGAACCTATATACGGCGAAACTTAAAGTTGATCCTATACTGGAATGTTGCGTTAAAGGTTACCGGTACTATTTGGGTGGTAATTGTCAGGTGTTAGCAATTGCAAGTCTGATGCAGGCAAGGACTAGGGAGCTGCCGAAAGAGGTGTTAACGTCATGGGTCAGGCAATGGCGATTTACGCTCATTATACTGCGGCTGAAAAGCAGGTGGATTCTTTCGATCAGGCACTGATGCGGGAAATCACGTCAATGGCTGAAGTAGTCTGCGATGAAGAGACTATTAACGCGGGATAGCATTAATAGTTCTTTAAACTAGCCATGCTTAATGAGTAAACGCAACAATTAAATAGCCGATTTTTATCTGTATATTTCTGAATAAGCTTCATTTTTATTACGCTTATAATCCCTCATAAGCATCTGAGGGAGAAATAAAATAATTCAGCATAAACAGAAAATTACAACATAATCGTTTTAATTTTCATTTAATTGACATACTCTAATTAATTTTATAAGAAAGTAAAATGAAAAAAGCATTAATTACTGGCATTACTGGCCAGGATGGCTCTTATTTGGCAGAATATCTGCTAGAAAAAGGTTATGAAGTTCATGGGATCAAGCGGCGCACCTCCCTTTTTAATACCGACCGTATTGATCATCTGTATCAGGATCCACATGTGGAAAATCTTCGTTTTATTCTCCACCATGGAGATTTAACGGATTCATCAAGTTTGATCCGTATCATTCAGCAGGTGCAACCGGACGAGATCTACAACCTTGCGGCACAAAGCCACGTTGCGGTGTCATTTGAGGAACCGGAATATACAGCTAATTCTGATGCATTGGGTGTCTTGCGTATTCTGGAAGCGATCCGCATTTTGAGGCTGGAGAAGAAAACGCGGTTTTATCAGGCATCAACCTCCGAGCTTTATGGCTTAGTACAGGAAATCCCTCAGAAAGAAACTACCCCTTTTTATCCGCGCAGTCCGTATGCAGTGGCGAAGTTGTATGCTTACTGGATTACGGTGAATTATCGCGAAGCTTATGGAATGTATGCCTGCAATGGTATTTTGTTCAATCATGAATCCCCCATGCGAGGCGAGACATTTGTCACCCGTAAAATTACTCGAGCCTTGGCGCGCATCAAGCTGGGCCTGCAGGATTGCGTGTATCTAGGCAATATGGATGCCAGACGGGATTGGGGTCATGCGCGTGATTACGTGGAGATGCAATGGTTGATGTTACAGCAAGACCAACCGGAGGATTTCGTGATTGCTACAGGCGTGCAGTATAGCGTTCGCGATTTTGTGAATGCAGCGGGTAATGAATTGGGGATGAAGATTCACTGGGAAGGACAAGGAATCGAGGAAAAGGGTTATTTGATTACCCCCTCTTCCGCGAAGGGTGAGGAAAAAAAATGTATCGTTGCAGTAGATTCGCGCTATTTTCGTCCCACAGAGGTGGAAACCTTATTGGGCGACCCGTCCAAGGCAAAAGAGAAACTGAATTGGGAACCACGCACGAGCTTTTCCGAACTGGTAGCCGAAATGGTGAGGGAAGACCTGAAGGCCGCTGAGCGGGACGAGTTAGTGAAGCGTAACGGTTTTACGGTATTTGATTATCATGAGTAATATGGTAATTAAAGATTGGTACTATTCAGACTTGATGTAGAAACATTGGGGAAGGCAGCGTTTTCCGTATAATCCGGCCAGTATCGCCTAGCAACAATTACGCATTTTAATGCGAACTGATTGTGGTTCGGTAGAAGCTGCGTACCGAGATAACTATGGGATCGCTAAGGGAGATTTCCTGGTTAGGCCCCCTATTGATCCACTTTTTGGGGAATTTATATGCAAAGAATTTACGTGGCTGGACATCGGGGAATGGTAGGTTCAGCGATTGTGCGCCAGTTGCAGGCTCGAGAAGATTGTGAAATCGTAACGCGTACGCATGCAGAACTAGATTTAGTAAGTCAAGCGGATGTACAAGAGTTTTTCCGGTATGAGCATATCGATCAAGTATATCTGGCAGCTGCAAAAGTGGGAGGCATACATGCCAATAACGTTTATCCAGCCGAGTTTATCTACGAAAACCTGATGATGGAATGCAACATTATTGATGCTGCCCATCGCGCTGAGGTACAGCAGTTACTTTTTTTGGGCTCATCATGCATTTATCCACGTAACGTTCCGCAGCCGATGCGCGAAGACGCTTTACTTACCGGCACTCTCGAAGCTACCAATGAGCCGTATGCGATTGCAAAAATTGCCGGCATCAAGCTGTGCGAAAGCTATCACCGCCAATATGGCAGGGATTACCGTTCTGTCATGCCAACCAATCTATATGGCTTACATGATAACTTTCATCCAGACAACAGCCATGTTATTCCGGCGCTAATGCGGCGGTTTCACGAAGCTGTGCAATCCAAAGCTGGAGAAGTAGTGATCTGGGGTAGCGGTACGCCTAAGCGAGAATTTCTGCATGTCGATGATATGGCAGCAGCTAGCATATATGTCATGAATCTATCTAGAGAGATTTACTGTGCCAACACTCAACCGATGCTATCGCACATCAATGTTGGCACTGGAGTGGATTGTACCATTCGTGAACTGGCGGAAACACTGGCGCGGGTCACCGGCTTTACAGGACAATTGACGTTTGATCGCAGTAAACCTGACGGCACTCCACGC
>DOOY01000345.1:0-4958 GCA_003514765.1 Nitrosomonas sp.
TTGAATTCCGGTTCAACATGAACAATCTTCTCAGGGCCATTGTAGTGTAACAACGGCATGCCTGAGTATTCCCGGTCCAATGGATTGCCTTCCAGTATATCGAGGCCAAACTGAACCGCCTCCACGGGTGATGCTCCATCGTCAAGCGCGTTGCGTAACAAATGAATGACAGTACGCAAATCATCCGTTGGCGACAGTGGGTTGATACCGACCTCCACGACTGGATCGGGATGTAGGTTATACGGGTTTTCCGGGGTTGACGGCAGTGAATTCGGAATGCGCGGTCCTTCAGTTCCGTCTACCCGGCGTGAATGTACATCCTCATACACCGTTTGACACAAATTAGAAGGCAATGCATCACGTGCATCAGATGGTGAATACAGGCTATCTGCAGTATTCACCACAACAGTCAAGTTATCATCTTTAAACTCCAGTGGGTTGGGTGTCGGCCAGCCTGGCATGACTGGCAGACTCGGACAGGCGCTGTCAGATGGCGGCGCAGGAAATACGCCGTACGGATCATCTGCAGCATAAGTCATGCTAATCGGAGTACTTGCCATTGAAGCAAACAAGCCGACCGATAGTAATGAAACGAATATCTTTTTCATGGTTTTTACCTCATATAAAATAGGTTCGATTGCGACACAGCAGTTCAAACCATTCCATGACGGTCACGACTGTCATAGACAGGACCGCTCATATTTAAACGACGTGGACCCGCCCGGCGCATTTTTCTGTTCGCGGATTTACCTGGAAAAACAGAAGTTATTCTGCTGACGGCCAAATCCACATCAGTAATATGCGCAGGGATAGCTCCCCACAAACCGATCTTGACGTTGCCGTAATGAATCAAATCCGCATACATACGCTGCCGTGGACGTCCGGCTGTTCGGTAGAGGCGGTAGCCCAGTGCAACAACATCCTCCGGCGTAGCGTTGAGAAAATACCAGCCTTCAGGCGCATCAAAACGCCGGGCAAAATTTGCCATCCGTTCTGAGTTGTCATTGGCACAATCGTAACTGATTGAGAATGCAAATACCTCATGACCAAACTGTGCGCCCAGCCCTTTGATCAAACGGGCCATATTGGCTGTTATCGGTAATTCTTCTTCTGCGTCAATCGACATGAAGTTGATAAGTACCATGCGGTTTTTCAGTAAATCCTGATAAAAACTGAATTGTTCTCCCGTATGTGCGGTCACCATGACATCCGGAAAACCATCATTATGTGTTCTGTCCAGGATCTCTTGAGTACGTGCATGCAACGCATCCGAACTTTGAATGCCCAATGCCAGCGCAGGTATCGATGTAGCAATGAGCGCAGGCAAAGCAGACAACAGCTTGCGCCGCTGTGACAAAGAAGAATATGGCTGGTTTCCAGTCTTTTCGACTACTGTTCGGGCTGTGTCGGTTTCAGAGATCATGATCGATTTCCTCCCCGTCACCCATTCCGGGCGGAACCATTTGCCACTGAATCATCATCTCGTGATCTTCGTGCACGACATTATGGCAGTGCATGACATGTATGCCTTCAAAGTCTCTCCAGCGACCGAAGAATGTCACTTCGGTGTTCGGCCCCAGCTCGACAATATCTTTTCGGGAGTTCAAGAAATCTCCCGGTTTGACCGGCTTACCGTTGACTTCCAATATTTGAAATTCTTCAAAGTGCGTATGAACTGGGTGCGCCCATGAAGTGCCGCCATTACGGATGGTCCAGATTTCTGCAGAACCTTTTTCGATTTTGGCGTCAATCCGGTTAGGATTAAATAAGCGACCGTTAACCGTCCATAAACCGTTATCGTAGTCGAATACCCAGGTGCGCTTGACACGCGCCTCGGACAGATTGATTGGCGGCAACGGACGCATATAATCCGGAATCTGGCTTGGGTCCGCCGTTTGAAGGACAGACTTTACGTCAAAGCGCATGATAAGATCGCCTTCGTCGAGCTCGCGCCCGCTTGGTCCTGCGCCATCTTCCCGCATCTCCAGACGGTTAACCAGATACACTCTTTCGCCCGGCTTAAATGCTGAAAAATCAATCACGACATCCACCCGGTTGGCGACCCACAAATCGAACGATTGCTTTTCCAGTGGGTGTTCCAGCAAGTTGCCGTCGTTGCTTAATACGTAAAACTTACAACCAGGATGACTATCGCCATTACGCCCTTCAGTTCTCAATGAAAGCCGGTAAAGACGAGATGGACCGCCATTCAGAATACGGAAACGGTATTTGCGCGCTTCGACACCCAGATACGGCTGGATAGTCCGATTGACCGTAATTTTATCTCCCAGCATGCCGAATACCGTAAAATTTGGCGAACCTTTATAGCTACGATGCAAAGGTGATTCAGATTGATTTCCGGGATTCTCGATAGGATCGCTGCCGGATGGAAAAATACTGGATGTTGGCTCAGGAGAGCGGTTGGTAAAAAAGTCAAAAACCACCTGCCCACCCGAGTCAAACTGCACATCATGCAACACCAGGGGAATATCATATTCGCCACTTGGCAACCGGAATGCATGCGGATTTTTATCGTTTTCATTGTTTGAATCCAGTTCGTCAAACAACAGATAAAACCCGCTCAATCCTGCATAAACATTAGGCGCGGTAAAATCAAGACGGTGGTCGTGATACCACAGCGTACTCATGATTTCATGCTCGTAGTCGAAACCTGCAGGAAAATTACCATAGTGGTAATCCCAGAATTCACCAGGATTAAAAAAGTTGGTTGGAATACCGTCGCTTTCCGATGCCGTATGCGCATTATGCAAATGAATACTGACAGAAGGCAATGCGAACGGTACGTGGCCTGCTCCGACTGGTCTTAGCTTATTAAAACGGCGCAGCAGGATCGGCTCACCATATTTCGCATGGTAGGTTGGCCCCGGGGTGGTTGCCTGCCCGCCCCTGCCATTGGTAAATCCCCATGACCATGAGCCCTGGTTATAAGGGGGATCGGAGTGATACTGCCACTTAAATTCTCTGATACGTTCGATATAGAATTTTTGCGGTCGCAGTTCATCATAACGCTGATGCGCCAAAGGATCAGGCGGTAGCGGATGATTCAAATCCGCTTCGGATACCGGCTCTGCTACCGGCATCCGAAAAAGCGGAACCTTAAAGGGTGTTGTCGGCGGGCTGGGCCTCGCTACATGACTCGGTGTAAATCCGTCAGGAAACACCAAGCCGCTTTGCGGGAAATTCACTCTGCTGTGACCCGCAGTGGCTGCTGCACTTAAGGAACCGGCCAGTCCCATTTTGAGTAAGTCGCGTCTTTTCACTTTTTCCTCCACTTCAAAAAACTTTCTATTTGGAAAGTACTGCCAAAAGACCACTATAAGACCATGGTCTAAAATAAAATTTTGATAGCACTTGATATTTCTTCTATTTGAGCTATAGAAACCGGCTCATGAATAAGGAAATAATTGATGCGCTATGGAAATTACTCCATTGCAATTTGAACAGGTGACACTTCACCAACTGACGGCCCTCTCGTACATGCTGCGAAATGTATGGTGCATATGAATCTGACGTATACGACCATTTTGTGGTTTTATTTGAAAAATATCCGAAGCATAAACTCACTTAAAATTCGCAGCGTGGCAAAACATTGTCAGTTCCGCTCAAAACGACAATGAATAAACATGTATAAACACATTTAAATTTTTGTTACTTAAAAAAACTTTTTGACTCAGGAACAAGCTTAGTCGCATATATCCAGACCATATGTGGGAAAGTGCACAAAAGGATTCCAATAACTATGAACCGGACGGCATTGCACGCGGAACTATCCGAATTCACTTATAGTTATATCTTTGATTTATATGCTGTCTGGGAATAAAAATGAGTTTTTTCTGTGGCAGACAAAAAAAAGCTTGATTTCAGAAAAATGCAGACTATAATGCGGGCAATTTAAATTTACAGTAACCATGAGAGGAATATCATGACATCTATTAATAATGCTTATATATCCATTGAATTAACCAATATTCACATCCCTGTCACATAGCTTTCTTCAAAAGGAAAATTCGCATGCTCATACCCATCTCTTCCGCTGCTTTTCAAAAGCTATCTCAACCTGAAGTACTGTTTGATACCCACCCTGAAGTCAGTCTGGACTTTAATCTTGTTAAAAAAAGACTATTGCGGGGCTATGACAAGCCATTCCTACTGGTCGACAGCAACATTGTTCGTCAAAAGACACGCCGGTTTATGGCTTCTATGCCGCGCGTGCGTCCGCATTACGCTGTCAAGGCCAATCCGGATCGCCGGGTGCTCAAAACGTTGATAGAAGAAGGTGCCGGTTTCGAAATTGCTTCTATTGCTGAACTCGATCTTTTACTTGAACTGGGAGTGCCTGCCGCAGAAATTTTTTACAGCAATCCAATGAAATCCCGTGCTTACCTGGCATATGCCGCCTCCAAAGGCGTTGAATGGTATGTGCTTGACAGCGTTGAAGAGTTACAAAAAATCGTAAGCGTTAAACCGGATGCAAAAATGTATCTGCGTATAGATACGCCGAATATCGGCAGCGATTGGCCACTGGCCGGAAAATTCGGCACTCATCTGGCTGACATCGACATCATCATTGAAGCAGCTGTCAAACTGAAAGCTGATCTGGCCGGAATCACGTTTCACGTCGGTTCGCAATGCCGTAACCCACAAAACTGGCGTGTGGGTATTGAACGCGCGCTCAAAGTGTTTGCCGATATGCGTCAGGCGGGTCTTAATCCGCGGTTATTGAATATTGGCGGCGGTTATCCGGTCCGCCATCTGAAACCAATCCCGTCCATAGAAGTTATTGCAGAAGTGATTAATGAGGCGATTGCCGAATTACCGGAAACGATTCAAATTATCGCTGAACCAGGCCGGTATCTGGTTTCTGATTCCGCCTATTTCGTCTGTCAGGTGGTAGGTACGGCAACACGTAACGGTAAACGCTGGATGTATTGGGATGC
>DOOY01000345.1:5151-13225 GCA_003514765.1 Nitrosomonas sp.
CCCTGGTCTATTGCAGGACCCACTTGTGATTCAGTGGATATCTTAATGCATGATGTCATGCTGCCTGCAGACATACAGGAAGGCGACTTGATTTATGTACCCAACACCGGGGCGTATACAACTGCCTATGCCAGCAATTTCAATGGATTTCCGTTACCCGATGTTAATGTGATTTAACGCTCTTAAAGTAATCACAGAAATACAGTCCAAACTGGCGAAATAATTCAATAAATGATTATTTCGCCAGTCGTATATCTCGCGGTTTCAAGTCTGAGGAAAAGTTCTCAATTTTGTTTTTACGCTCCCATATCACAAAGTGATATTCCAGCGGTGGTGTATCCGCCGCTTTATCTTCCGAGAAATGCCGCTCACGTGACTTCTCATACCATTCGTTCTGATTAAATTCTGGAAAGAAAGTATCGCCATCAAACGCTTGTTGTATTTCCGTAATATACATACGGTGCGATAATGCTACCGTCTGCCGATAGAGGTCAGCGCCACCAATGATAAACTGTTCGCAATTACCGCCTGACGCGATCAAAGGCTTGCCTATATTCAGCGCTTCCTCCAACGAATGCACAACGGTCGCACCAGCCACATTAAAATCTGTTTGATTTGTCACGATAATATTGCTGCGCCCCGGCAATGGCCGCCCTATGGATTCATAAGTTTTGCGGCCCATGATGATAGTATGGCCCATAGTCAGCAATTTGAAATGCTTCAGATCCGCGGGCAAATGCCAGGGAAGCGCATTATTTTTTCCAATCACCCTGTTTTTGGCCATGGCGACCAGTATTGATAAACAAGATGCGTTCATACAGCAATCGGTGCTTTTATTGCCGGATGCGGATGATAATCTTTGAGCGTAAAATCCTCATATTTGAAGTCAAAAATATCTGTGACGGCAGGATTCAGTTGCATCACAGGCAATTGCCTCGGCTCCCTGCTGAGCTGCGTGTGTGCCTGCTGAATATGATTCAGATAAAGGTGCGCGTCTCCAAATGTATGCACAAATTCTCCCGCCTGCAAATCACATACCTGGGCGATCATCATAGTCAACAACGCATAAGATGCAATGTTAAAAGGCACACCTAGAAAAACGTCAGCGCTTCTTTGATAAAGCTGACACGAAAGCTTCCCGGCAGCCACATAAAACTGAAACATCGCGTGGCATGGCGGCAGTTTCATTTTATTCAGATCGCTCACATGCCAGGCCGAAACAATCATACGCCGGGAGTCCGGTGTTTTTTTAATTTGCTCAATGACCTGTTGTATCTGATTGATGGTCTGTCCATCCGCCCCCGTCCAGGCGCGCCACTGCCGGCCATATACAGGGCCCAGATCACCATTCTCATCAGCCCACTCATCCCATATGGAAACGCCATGATCTTTCAGATACTGGATATTTGTATCACCCCGCAAGAACCATAATAATTCATGAACGATTGATTTCAGATGACATTTTTTGGTTGTCACCAGCGGAAAGCCATCAGCCATATTAAAGCGCATCTGGTAACCAAAGACCGAAAGCGTGCCTGTTCCGGTGCGATCCGTTTTTTTATGGCCATGCGCCAAAATATGACGCACTAATTGAAGATACTGCTGCATAAACGCTTTTAAAAAGATATTCGTAAATTCGTTATTCGAACTAAGCAATTCACAGACAAATTACGTACATAATCAAGCTAAGCATAATATAATAGCATTCTTAATTAAAAGAAAAGACATAAACATTGAGCCTGCGAAATATGATGCGCTTCGGCCCCCGCAGCCAGGAAGCACCGGTCAACTATCCGTTAAGCATTATTTTTGCGCATACACAATCACTACTAGCATGACGCCCGGCGACTTATCCATCATTTTTCTTAAGCCACTTGTCTCATCATTTTGTACGGCAAACTGACCAGTGATCATCCGGTCATATATGCATAAGAAACAACCGCAAGTTCAATAATATGACAAACATAGTCATGCAAAACTTTATATTCAACAGGAAAGCAATCAATGCTGGCAACACTTATCCAGAATTCTTCATTATTTGATCCGACAACGGATGCCTCTCATATACTGGTCATACTGCCCAAACTGGAAAAATTACCTAAAAAATACGCCATTCCAGGTGAAGACACTCTCAAGAAACTGCTGGAACGCCGCCGCTTAAAACTGAGCAAAATCAGTGAAACACCTGTCAGCGCCAATCTGGAAAATGGTGCATATTGCGCATGGGTCATGATAGATACCGGCAAACAGGTATTTGATCAGCAAACCGCCGTACGCAAAGCAATTCAACAATTACTGACTGAAAATCCAGAAGCAATACATCTCGCGGTCTATGGCAACAACAACCAAAAACATTACTTCTCTGAGATTGCGGTTTATACTGCCTGGGTCAATGGCGCGGCACTGCCTGTTCGCAAACAAAAACCGGAAAGATCGTCACTTACCCATATCCATTTATACGGTCATAAAGACGCCGGAAATTTCACATTACAACGCGCACTTGCAGAAGGCAATCTGTTGGCGCGTGGCCTGACGGTTCTACCGCCAAACGAACTGACACCTAAAACCTATTGTGAACAAATCAAAAAACTGGCCAGAAATGAAGGATGGACATATCAGGAACATGCACTCAGCGAACTCAGACAAATGGGTGCTGGCGCATTTGTAGCCGTAGCACAGGGCAGCGATCCTGAAGAGGCAGCGATTGTCCACTTACACTATACAGGCAGCAAAAAGAAACCGCATAAACATATTTCTCTGGTTGGAAAAGGTATTTGCTTTGATACCGGAGGCCACAATTTAAAACCGCCCCGCTACATGCAAGGTATGCACGAGGACATGAACGGCTCAGCGGTTGCACTCGGCATTTTACTGGCGGCGACACGCGCTGACCTGTCTCTCGAAATTGACTGCTGGCTGGCCATCGCACAGAACAATATCGGCCCGCACGCCTATAAACAGAATGATGTCATCACTACATTAAATGGACTGACGATTGAAATCGTACATACCGATGCCGAGGGGCGATTAGTGCTGGCAGATACGCTGACATTAGCCGAAAAACAGAAACCTGATGTCATCATTGACTTTGCAACACTGACCGGCAGCATGCATACTGCATTGGGCTCGCGCTATTGCGGTATTTTCAGCAATCAGGAAAATCTTGCACAGAAGGCTATTGCCGCCGGGAAAAAAAGCGGTGAACGTGTTTGTGTTTTTCCGATGGACTCAGACTACGACGAAAGCCTGGAAAGTAATATAGCAGATATTAAACAATGCGCACTGGGCGGCGAATTCGATCATATTCTGGCAGCGCGTTTTCTCAATCGTTTTGTCAACGATATACCTTGGATACATATGGATCTCTCAGCCAGCAATCATAAGGACGGTCTGGGCGCGGTAGGCAGTGATGTCACCGGTTTTGGTGTTAGCTGGGCAATTGAGTTGTTAAAAGAATTTAATGCATCCAGTTAGCTTTTCAGCATTATCCAGTTAATGACATACTAGATTTTTTCCAAATCGAGCTCCCACTGCTGAGGATTTTCCGCATTTACGACGCTATCCGTCGATTTTGACAAATCAATGATTTCAACGGGAATATGGCAGTTTGAATGGATAGAAAAAAATACTTTTACCACAGGCATAATAAGACTCTTTTCAGATTGCTCAATCACGACGCCCAGTCGATCAGATTTTAGTTTCAATAATGTCCCGTTAGGATAAATACCAATGGTTTTGACAAATGCATGAAACACAATTTCATCAAAATGCCCGCCTTTCCATTCCGCCATCTTTTTAATGGCTTCCGCTGGCTCCCAGCCTTTTTTATAGCAGCGTTCTGAAGTGATGGCATCGTACACGTCACAAATAGCCCCCATTCGGGCGTGCAATGTCAGATTATCCGCTGACAGTTTCTCGGGATACCCTTTGCCGTCCATACGCTCATGGTGATGCAAACATACATCCAGCGCAGGCTCACTGGCCTGGTAGACAGTTCTAAGTATTTCCCATCCTCTGCGCGGATGATTTTTAACAATTGCAAACTCATCATCAGTCAGCTTTCCCGGTTTGTTCAGCACTTTGCCGGGGATAGCCATTTTACCAATATCATGCAGCAGCCCCGCGACACCCACTTGTTTTAACTCTTCGCCATGTAACCCCAGTTGCTTGCCAAGCGCGACCATTAACACACACACCGCTACCGAATGCAGATAGGTATACTCATCTGCGGTTTTCAATCTGATCAAACTGAGCATCGCATTGGCATTACGCGCCATGGAAAGATTGATTTCATCGACCAGCATAACCGCTTCTTCCACTTGAGCTGATTTACCCATGCGCACTTCATTAAACATGATTGTCACAGCATCTTTGGTTTTGGCGTGAATCTTTTTTGCGGTCTGCAGTTCTTCTTCAACCGATACCTTGCTAATTTCTTTAGTGATCGGCGCCGGCTGATCAATCTGTTTGTCCGGCTGGGCAAGATCAGAAGTCACGGGATCAGGTTTCATCACATCCAGGCCTTTATCCGTATCTATCCACAACTCATTCACCTTGCTATTTTCAAGTTTCTCCATATCTTTCTGTTCCGACAGCAAAAATGAATTTTTCCAAAATGGATGATCCATCCAGTCTCCACCAATTTTATGGATATACATGCCTAATCGAATATCATTAATACCAATCTTTTTTAGCATAAATTTGAAAAAACTCTCATTACGATTAGCACACGGATCTTTTATGGCGGATAAATGTTTTTATTTTCTATTGATTACTATGAACCTTCTATACATCACCAACACCGACACAATTCAAATTGTATTCCATCCAAAACGAATACTGTTAACGATACTCAAATTACGCTAATTATGATCGCTGGAATTGCGCTATTTTTACTGATAGTCTTTCAGGTATGATTAATAGCAAGTTAAATGTCAGTGGTACAATCTTGCCAAGTATTGATGGAAAAAATCAAAGCGTCTCAGAAATTAAAGTCTATAACTAAAGCCCCACAAAAATCAATTCGAGACAGCCTTATCTTTATTGGAGTCGCACTATGTCAACTATTGAATCTATTTTAAAAGAATCTCGTGTTTTTCCACCAAGCACAAATTTTGTCCAGCAAGCCAATGTATCGGGCTTGGAAGCTTATCAGTCACTTTGCCATCAGGCCGAAACAGACTATCAGATTTTCTGGGCCGAACAAGCCAAAGAGCATATTCTCTGGCACAAGCCTTTTACACAAACACTGGATGATAGCAATCCGCCTTTTTTCAAATGGTTCAGTGACGGTGAATTAAATATTTCCTACAACTGTCTCGATCGCCATTTGACTCAACAGCCCGACAAAGTCGCCATTATTTTTGAATCCGATGAAGGTGAAGTAATTCATGCAACTTTCCGTGATCTTCATCAACGTGTTTGCAAACTGGCCAACGCTTTGAAGGCGCAAGGTATAAAGAAAGGTGATTGTGTTGTGATTTATATGCCGATGCGTATAGAAGCCGTGGTCGCAATGCAAGCCTGTGCACGCATAGGGGCAATTCATTCGGTCGTATTCGGCGGGTTTTCATCCAAAAGTCTGCATGAACGCATTATCAATGCAGGCGCAAAAGCGATTATCACCGCTGACGAACAGGTGCGTGGCGGTAAACGCCACACACTGAAGGCAACCGTTGATGAAGCTGTCAATATGGGTGGCACCGAAACTGTCAAAACAATCATTGTGTATCAGCGCTCAGGTTCCAAGGTGCCTTTTGACCCGTCACGCGATGTCTGGTGGCATGAAATTACGCAAAACGCCAGTTCCGAGTGCGAGCCGGAGTGGGTCACTGCCGAGCATCCGTTGTTTACGCTGTACACTTCAGGATCGACAGGCAAACCTAAAGGCGTTCAACATTCCAGCGCCGGATATTTGTTAGGCACCATGGTCAGTATGCAGTGGGTTTTCGATTACAAATCCTCTGACATTTTCTGGTGTACGGCTGATGTCGGCTGGATTACCGGTCACAGTTATGTTGCTTACGGACCGCTTGCCATGGGCGCAACACAGCTTATTTTTGAAGGCGTCCCGACTTTTCCGCATGCAGGAAGATTCTGGGAAGTTATCGACAAACATCAGGTAACCACTTTTTACACAGCACCGACAGCGATTCGATCACTGATCAAACTGGGTGCGGATTTACCTGAAAAATATAACTTATCTTCACTGCGTTTACTGGGTTCAGTTGGCGAGCCCATTAACCCGGAAGCGTGGATGTGGTTTTATGAAAAAGTAGGCCGTTCCCGCTGCCCGATTGTAGATACATGGTGGCAAACTGAAACCGGCAGTCATATGATTGCCCCGCTACCCGGTGCTGTTTCACTCAAACCCGGCTCCTGTACCTTGCCGTTACCCGGCATTATTGCAGCAATTGTAGACGAAACCGGCCGGGATGTTGAAAACGGAAAAGGCGGTTTTCTGGTAATCAAAAAACCTTTCCCATCTCAAATCCGCACACTTTGGAACGATCCTGTACGCTTTAAGAAAGCTTATTTTCCCGAGGATATCGGCAATGGCAAGTATTATTTGGCAGGAGATTCTGCCTACCGTGATGAACAGGGTTATTTCTGGATCATGGGCCGCACCGACGATGTACTCAATGTTTCCGGTCATCGCCTGGGCACGATGGAAATTGAATCTGCGCTAGTAGCAAACCCGCTGGTAGCAGAAGCCGCCGTGATTGGTAAACCCCATGATATTAAAGGTGAAGCAATTGTTGCCTTTGTTGTGCTGAAAGGCGACTATCCACAAGGAGACGATAAAGCGCGCATTACTACTGAACTGCGAAACTGGGTTGCTCAGGAAATTGGACCCATCGCCAAACCCGAAGAAATACGCTTCGGGGAGAATCTACCCAAAACACGTTCCGGTAAAATTATGCGGCGTTTATTACGTGCATTGGCCAAAGGTGAAGAAACCACACAGGATGTTTCCACACTTGAAAACCCCGCCATTATGGATCAATTAAAACAAACAAATTAATTGCCTATACACGCTTTCACTGAATAAAACATTTAAAACAAAACAGCATGACTTCTTTACTCGTTACTGACTTCAGCCATGGCATCAGTGCTATTGATGCCCAGTTTCATCGACTTCAACGCGCCGCCATTCACTTGATTGCAGAAAATGGCAAAATGGCGCTCGTTGATACCGGTACTACTTTTTCGATTCCGGGCGTGTTGAGCGTTCTTGAAGAAAAAAATCTGGCTACTGAAAATGTTGAGTATGTCATACTCACTCACATCCATCTTGATCATGCAGGTGGCGCCAGTGAATGCATGCGCCGTTTTCCCAATGCAAAACTGGTCGTGCATCCGCGCGGCGCACGCCACATGGCTGATCCCGCCAAACTAATCGCCGGGGCAATCGCGGTTTACGGTGAAGCAGAATTTAAACGTGTCTACGGTGACATACATGCCATTGATGATAAACGCATTATCGAAGCACCTGATGAAAGCCGTATCAACCTGAACGGGCGTCCGTTACTGTTTATTGATACGCCAGGGCATGCACGTCACCACAACTGTATTTATGATGAACAAAGCAATGCTTTTTTCACAGGAGACACATTCGGCGTATCCTATCGCGAACTGGATGTCAACGGCATGGAATTTGTCTTTCCGACCACCACACCTGTACAGTTTGATCCTGATGCTGCACACGCCTCGTTAAACCGCATTATGCATTTCAAGCCGGAATACGCTTTTCTCACACATTACAGTCGCATCGGTAACCTGACCCATCATGTTGAATGCATGCATAATCTGATTGATGCGCATGTCGAAATTGCCCGGAATGCTGATATCAATAGCCGCACAAGCAACACGGACAGATTTAACGCAATCTCCACAGCACTGGAATCATTGTTGTTACAACGCCTCAATACACATGGTTGCCAAATGCCTCAAAAAGCAATCGTCAGTCTGTTAAGCGCCGATATTCGATTAAATACAATGGGCCTTGAACACTGGCTGAGGCACTCAGATTAAACGATCAGTTAGCAATCTCACTTAGGAACCGTGAAGAAAT
>DOOY01000053.1 GCA_003514765.1 Nitrosomonas sp.
TCAAAACGAAATCAAAGGAAAGGTCGATTGGATTTTAACTGGAAAATCACGTGTCAAATTTCATGGCGGCTGGGTGGAAAGAACAAACGCATCTTTTTCTTCCAGCGATTTTAACGGATTCAATGCACGTTTGACATATGACTGGAAGCCCACGAGCAAGACCGGCATAATACTGAGCGGCTGGCGGGAAACGGTCGCCATTCAAAGCCTGACTGCAAACTTTAGCCTTATTACAGGCGCCAGCGTTTCACCCGTTTGGAATTTGACTGAAAAAATAAAGCTGGCTGGAAATTTTTCTTATCTATCACAAAAGTTTGACAGTTTCAGAGTTCTTGAGGACCAGCCATCTATTGGTAATAACAATAATATAATCACTGCCTCAGTGGAATTATCGTATGTTCCCTATTACGGTATTGAAATCAGCGCATCTGCCTATCATAACAGTCTGACTTCAAATTCGCCTTTGGGCGGCTTTAACGCCAACGGTGGCAGTATCAATCTGCGTTACATTTTCGGAAAACCATGACAACTAACGATTTGCCTATTATTGCTTTTTTTAAATATATACTGGATCCAACAATAATCTGGAGCATGCTGCTATTGTTGATCTGGGTATATGGTGAACCATTTACCAGTCAATACCTGGTATTAATCGTGATCATTTTTTTTGTTTCCAGTTACGTTTATGAGCAAACCGATCTTTATCGCAATTGGCGCCGCGGCAGGTTGCTTGCTTACATTCGCGATACATTGACCGGCTGGATTATTATTGTCGCCATTTTGATTTTTTTGGGTCATGTTACTCAATTCTTAGAGCATTTCTCTAAACAGGTCATATTGTCGTGGATCATCGCAACACCGCTCATGCTGATTTTGAGTCATCTTATGGTGCGTGGGATCGTCAATATCCGGCGCAGTAAAGGTGAACTTCGTTTCTCGGTTATTATTGGCGCCAATGATATCAGTTCAAAATTACTGGAACATATTTCAACGCAGTCGTTACTGCTTATTGAGAATAAGGGTTATTTTGATGAGAGAATTCATTGCCGGGTCAATGGGAATTTCGGGCCGCGGCTTGGTAAGACAAACGATATTATCCCTTATATTAAGAGCAACAAAGTCAATATAGTTTTCATCAGTTTGCCAATGTCTTCTCAGCCGCGAATCCAGCAAATTGTAGAACAGCTTTCCGATAGCACAATCTCCATCTGCTTTTTACCTGACATCTATATTTTTGATTTACTTCAGGCGCGCGTAGACTATATCGGTGGCATGCCAGTTGTATCGTTGAGTGAATCGCCCTTCACAGGTATTGATGGTGTTATCAAAATTGCGAGTGATTATGTGCTCGCCACATTCATCCTTATTTTACTATCGCCTTTCATGCTATGCATTGCTATAGCCGTCAAACTCACTTCTTCCGGCCCCATTATCTTCAAGCAACGCCGGTATGGTAATAATGGTGAGGAAATCATCGTTTACAAATTTCGCTCCATGACTGTCACCGAGGATGACAATAATATTGTGCAGGCAAAAAAAAACGACCAGCGTTTTACTGCAATAGGTGCATTTTTGCGGCGTACATCATTAGATGAATTGCCACAATTTATCAATGTATTACAAGGGCGCATGAGTATTGTGGGCCCACGCCCGCATGCTGTAGCCCATAATGAAAGTTACCGCAAACTTATCAAAGGTTACATGATGCGGCACAAAGCCAAGCCAGGAATTACAGGCTGGGCGCAGGTGAACGGGTGGCGGGGTGAAACCGAGACTCTTGAAAAAATGAAAGCGCGTATCGAACATGATCTTTACTATCTGAATAACTGGTCTTTATGGTTGGACCTTTGGATCATTCTACGTACAGTTTGGATTGTCCTGCGCAGGGATAACGCGCACTGATTTAGTGGGCTATTCCGTTGATCAAAAAACTTTAGCTGGAATTGTCTGGCATAACGCATAATTTTCAAATTAAAGACAGAGCCATGTAAGCCGTAGTCACTTAACTGTGGCAATATGTATGACTTAGTATTTACTTCTTACGTATAAATTCAGCTACAAAGTGAAATAGCTAGAGGGCAAACCTCTCGAAAGAGAGGGACGCAAAGTGAACGATCTAAAGGTGAAAATACCCAGGATGGCCGCACTGCAAAGATATAATCACATGTTAAATCATAGTCGCATCGATTTATTAGCAAAAGTGCGCATTGTTATTTATCTACAGTCAACCATCCTCCAATCTATAGGAGGAAGAACCGTGAGCATCAACAAGTCAAAACGATCAGCAAATAATATGCTGTCACATGATTTTTCAACAAAAACTGAGAGCATTCTTTTGAGTCGCAATGCGAGGCTTTTTAAATCTCTTGCTTTAGCAGCGCTATTATTTGCCTGCAACCAGGCAATGCCAAGTGTCATTGATGACATTAAAGCAGATATGTTATTGAATGAAGCTAAACTGCTTAAAGCGCCTGAACATACAGGTTGGTCAAAAAAAGCGAATATCGATATGGGCGCCGCTGCGAGAGGTGATGCCACACCTTTTTGGTGGACGCCACACGATGAACATTATAAATCTTCGGTTTATTGGAACGCCATAACACCCTGGTTCGTAATATATCCCGGTGAGACGCACAAAGCAAAAAATGTACGTGTCAAGATATCCGGAATAAAATTATTTATTTTAGAACGCAGCACAAACAACTGGAGAATATTGAACATCGATCAAACCGAACCAACTTGGGAATTTCATCAACGGCATGTCACGCCATCTACTGCATGGAAACCTGTTGACAAAAGGGTTGAACCTGATGGTAAAATTTCTTACAAATTGCATGCTGGGTTGAACCCAATTCATGGCGGTACGCCCAAGTTTGACATCGATGGTTCAGACGTTAAAGCTGTCTATGCGCAATTAACGACGGAGCTTATTCTGGATGACCCGGCAGGAAAAGACGATAGAGCTAACGCTCAAATCCTAGTTAGCGTGGGCGCAGATTATTATCCGACTATGGAGCATAGAGTCGCTGACTTCGCTGCACCGCATAGCTGGTTTCCTTCCGTTGCTGCATCAAGATTCGGTTTGGTAAAAAAGCTCCCAAGGGTTCATCATATGGCGACTATCGATCCACCGGGGCCAATAAAAAATAATGGCTCAGCTTACCCGGATAAAAATAAAATAATCTCCATCACAGAATTTGAAGCGAATCCGCCCCCAATCCTTATTTCCAATTTTCTATCTTTTATAGAATGCAATTAGTCGGAATGTTGCGCAAATAAAAGAGGCAATTCCTGTCAAATCTTTTATAATTCAGTTGTTAGGCTGTGTAAAAGGAAAGGGATTGCCAGCGAAAAATGTGCCCAAAGGGGTTCTCGGAGGTGCTCAGGGTACACTTGTTATAGTAATGAATTGTAAAAAAGGTGGGAGTCTGTTTGTTTGCGTGTATGATTTTGCCAAAAGCATGCTTGGAACAAGATTCTGGAGAAATGATGAATAGGATAAGAGCCATGAGGAGAAATGATGAGTAGAGATAAATGCCATGTCGTATTTCTTCTTGGAGCGGGCCGTTCCGGCACTACGCTACTCTACAAGATTCTATCCGCACACAACAGTGTGGCCTATTTAAGCAATTATCAGAGACGGTTTCCCAATTGGACTTTTCTGGCCAGCATCCAGCGTATATTAAACCAATTTCCTGAATATAAACGCAAATTATGGTTTCATGAGGATGGTGGTGCTTACTTCAACGAGCGGCGCAGATTGTTGCATTCCATAGTGCCAATCCCAACGGAGGCCGAATCGGTTTATGCCAGTTGTAATATTCCGCTAGTGCCTGTTGATGACTATCGCCTGCAGCCTCAGGCTGCCAAGTGTTTGCAAAACAAATTTGAACGCATTTGTCGGATGTCCCGAAGCCAGGTATTGTT
>DOOY01000349.1 GCA_003514765.1 Nitrosomonas sp.
GAACTGCTCCTCGCAGCGGCGCAGTTGCGCACCGTATTCGCGTGCCGTATGGTCGACGCGCCCGGCCACGCTCAGCAGCCATTCTTTATTACGGTGGGTGCCGCGGCGGTAGCCACCGTGGCCTTCATGATAGGCAAGATAAAGATTCTTCGGATCCCACTTGGAAATGCCAAGCTGCTGATGGCTCTTATGGTTATACCAGCCGACGAAATCCAGCGCATCCTTCATATCTGAGCGGCTCTTGAACAATCCGCCTGTCGAATCCTTGTAATCCTGCCAGGCCGGGTCCTGAATTTGGGCATAGCCCTTGGCCGAAGAGGCCCGTCCCAGCGGAATAAACAGGAACCACTCGAACGGCGGTTTGGCATTGTGGCGATAGCTTGATTCATGGCGCACAAAGGCCATCAGGATATGCGCCGGCACGCCCCATGTGTCTTCCGATGCTTTGGCATAATCGTACCAGTCGGGATTTTGTTCGAATACCGCACACAGGTCATGCTGCTGGCGCGGCGGGTTGGTGGTGCAGCCGACCAGCCCGCCGAGCAAGAGCAGAATAAAAACCGGTCTTAAAAGATGTCTGATTGTGTTCATAGATTGAATCAACCCGTAGCTGTCAGGTTGCGCCCTGGCATCAACAATTGGCGATCAAAGATTTCTAATGTTTTGATAAACAGAGATATGAGAAGATTTTGCCCCGGAAAGCTGCGCAGGTCAGAACGGTATGTAAAAAAAGTAATAATATCGTGGTTTAATTTTGAAATCCTCAGTTGATCGCTATAAAAGTGCACACCCTCACTTACTTGATACGGCCGATTTCCTTTTACATTACCAGAGTGTTTTGAGCGTATCGATGGACCAGACATGGTTTAATTTTTCCCAGTATTGATTGCGGTAATTTATTCCTGTGGTTCAGGTTCATCTGCGGAGAAATCCAGCTCAACTTTGGCGCCATCCGGGTCATGGCAGAACAACTGCCAGATACCCAGCTCTTTCATGCGGTTCAGTTTGTATGCGATGCCATGTTGTTTGAGCGTATTGATCGTTGACTGCAGATCGGTGGCAGTGAACGCCATATGATCAATGACACCGGGCGCACTTTCCGGCATCGGCCGCTCGGCCATGATATGCAGAATGGAATGTTTCTGGTCTTTTGCATAAAGCCAGGCGCCGGTGGATTCCATGGGTGGGCGGTAACCTTCCCGGAGGCTCAGTACTTCCAGATAAAAAGCCTTGGTTTTCTCCAGGTCGCTGCTTATAACAGTAAAATGATTCATGCCTTCGATTGTCATTGCACGTCCTCTTGTACGTTGTTCAAAGTTCATTGATGCTTAAGTGCATATTGTATATTATGGCTGTTGTGTCCTTGTCAAAGGCACGGCCATTGACTGTGTATCAAACCTTAAGATGACGTAACATCCCGTAATCGCTTTACATGTCATTACTCAGTTGATGGAGTATTGACAATACAACTATAACTGAAAAACGGTTATGATATCAGTCAAGCAGTTATTGTTATTCTGACATAATAGATGATGCAGCAAAAATAAAACTCAGGAGGTCGACTTATTGTGCACGAGACAGCTAGCCATCGAATGAGCGATCAAGGTATGGAATTACTGATGTCTATCGAGTCGTTCAGAGGGAAACCGTATGACGACCAGACCGGTGCAGAAATTTCTGATTGGGTTAAGGGTGCGACAATCGGTTATGGTCATTTGATCAGTCAAAGCGAATGGAAGCAATCCGGCGGTGAATATAAAAAAGGTATCTCTAAAGAGCAGGCAAAGGTGTTGTTTGAAAAAGATCTCGCGCCTTTTGTGGAAAGCGTAAATGCCAAAGTAACGGCAGACATCGCACAAAACCAGTTCGATGCGCTTGTGATACTGGTTTTTAATATTGGCGTGGGTAGCTTTGGGCGCTCTTCAGTACTGAAACTGGTCAATAATCCGTCAGCACAAACAGGATATCCCAATCTGGAACGCGCCTGGAAAGCCTGGAACAAGTCTCAAGGTAAAGTCATGAGAGGGCTGGAAAATCGCCGTAATGCTGAATGGGCCATTTATTCCAAGAGTGTTTATGCGCGTTGGTAGCAGAATAGAGAATCGGTCGGTAGGCATCTTTTTTAATTTTGTACTGACCTTTTTTTTCATCTGTTACAGTATATCTGTGAATGCAATCGACAACCCCGACGCGCCGGATTATATTGATGCCTTTCAAAATCGCGCACAGGTTTATGAACTGAACATTCGGCAGGCTGCTGCATATACGACGCAAGATTATATTGCTGCGTATGCAGCCTACGAAGATTTTCTGGATCAGGAACTTAACAGCGCCTACAAACAATTGATGGTGCAGTTGAGTGAAGAAGCACAGCGTGCATTGAGAAGTTCGCAACGTAAATGGCTCAGCTATCGGAATCAGGAATTTGATTTTATAACGCGCAATTGGACAACAGCAGAGTTTGGCAGTAGCTCAGCTATTTCGCGTGGTGAGTATCGAACAGCATTAATTAAAAACCGCGTTCTCTTATTGTTGCAATATCTTAAGAATTATTAGTTGCTGAAATAATCAAGGCTATGGCAACGTCATGTAATTTTGGTTGTAATTTCTCGGAGATCATTCATAAACTTTTGAATACGCGCGGCATTTGCACCCAAGCCACTTAGTCCAACACGCGAAACCGAACGCATGTCCACGCGTGTCTTATCTTCCGTACTTTGGATGCGTATAACGCTCATCTTTGAAAGCCATGACCGGTGTTGTAGCTGTAGCTTCGACGATACCTTCATCGCAGAAGCTGCTGCAATTTCCCAGCTGCGTGACTTGACCAGCTGCAGCGCCTGTTTAAATACAACATCTTTGGAACGAGCTAACAACTATGGTTTTAGCGCAGGATAAGCTTCCTGTTGCAATTTAGATATTATTTGCCGCGCCAGTGTACGGAATACAAATCATGACGTCTGTCTTTCAAGTTTTGCACTGTTCCGGCATTGCGTGCCGTTCGTAGTGAATCCGGACGCAAATCAGCAATGGCAATGGTTTCCACATTCGGTGTGGTGTCAGCGGCAATGCCATCTCTGTCGAATGGAAAGTCGCAAGGCGTCAGAATGCAGCTTTGTGCATATTGAACATCCATATTAGCCACATTAGGTAAATTGCCCACATTTCCGGACATCACAACATAAACCTGATTTTCCACAGCACGCGACTGACTGCAGTAACGAACACGCAAATATCCCTGACGAACAGCCGTGCAAAATGGCACGAAAATTATATAAACTCCTTGATCTGCTAGGTGCCGCGACAATTCCGGAAATTCGGCATCGTAACAAATCAAAACACCAATGGGGCCGCAGTCCGTTTCTATTGCATTCAGCGTATCACCGCCTTCGACATTCCACCAGTAGACTTCATCGGGTGTCGGATGAATTTTGGGTTGTTTGTGGATAGAACCATCCCTTAAAAAAATATAGGAAATATTCTCCACCCGTCCTGATGGCATATGCGTAGGATGCGATCCGCCGATGATATTAATGTTGTAACGTAAAGCCATATCACGCATGGCTCTGGTAAAGCGATCGGTATATTTGGTCAGTGCCTCGATGGATTCAGCCGGTGACAAATGCTGATCTTCGATGGACAGCAACTGTAATGTAAACATCTCGGGAAAGAGGACAAAGTCACCATTGTAGTCGGCGATCACATCGACAAAATACTCAACAAAACTGATGAATTCTTCAAACGAATTCACTTTCCGCATCATATATTGCACAGTGCCCACACGTATTGTTTCCTGTACCCGCCCGCCAAAATTCTTGTGGCGCTTTATTTCTGATTCTTCCGGTACGCTGGGGTTACGCCAAATAAGATGCACGCCATATCCCATTGATGCACGGTCTTCCGGCAGGTAGTTTTTTATGACGCCCAGCACTTCGAAATTGTTATGCAATTGAAAAGACAGCACTTGATCGTTCAACTTTTTCTGTACAATTTGCTGTACGTAGTCTTCAACATCCGGATAACGTTTGGCTTTCTTGACATAACTGGGCAGCCTTCCCGCAAAAATAATACCTTTTAAGCCAAATTCCTGGCAAAGCTGTTTGCGTGCAATATAAAGCCGTTGTCCTATCCGATAACCCCGGAAACGTGGGTCAACGCACACTTCCATACCGTATAAATACTCACCATCAGGATTATGACGTGAGGCAAAACCATTTCCGGTTATTTCAATCCAGGTATGCGACTTTAGTGCAATTTTTCCTGAAATACGAAAACCGGCACAATATCCAACCACTTCCTGGTCATAAACAGCGACTAGCTGACCTTCCGGAAAATTATTAATCTGTCCCGTCAAAGCAGCTTCAGAGTACACAGGAATATTGGTTCCCTGATAAACTCTTACTACCAATTCCGCCAATGCAGGGACATCTTTCAAAGTCGCATTGCGGATCGTCAAACGCCCTGATTTTTTGTTTATAGTCGATTTTGAGGGGGTGGATTTCATCTTAAAATAAACAAGTTAGTTTGATCTGCGTTGAAGCTGCCAATAGATAACCACACCAATTGTGCAAGCGACAAAGAGGGTAACAATAATATCACGCAGATATTCTTTGATCAGCGCTTCATTTTCACCGATAAAATATCCCAGTACAGTCAGAATGATCACCCAAATGCCTGCGCCGAGACTGGTGTAAAAGCAAAACTT
>DOOY01000005.1 GCA_003514765.1 Nitrosomonas sp.
GCCGGCCAAAGAAGACCTGAATACACGTATCGCGGTTTCCGCCTACTACAAGGCGCAGGTGCGTGGTTTTGAACCGGGGTATGAATTGGCAGACTGGCTGGCTGCAGAAGCGGAGCAGCTTCAATGAGATATCGGTAATGCCAAAATGAGTATTGAAATGAGTATTGAAATGAGTATTGAATTGAGCGCTGGCAAACCTGCAACAAGCAACCGCCAGAACGTCCTCATTCATACAAGGTCATTGCATTAATCAGCTTCGTTGCGTAATTGATAGAAATCTGATTGCTAACTGTTGATTGTCCGTGCCACTTACCCATGAGCGTTTCTCAACAATCCGCTGTAAATGAAAATAATGAGGAGAATCAAGATGAATATTAGAACACTTGCACTTGTTTTGACAATGACACTGTTTTTTGTAACAACGAGTTCCGCCAGCTTGTTTGGTGAAGAAAAAATTGAATGGTCCCAGGTGCCGGTTAAAGTTCAACACGCTATCGCTGCACACCTGCAAGGTGGAAAAATTGATGAGATCGAAAAGGAATCAAAGAAAAAAACCATAACGGTTTATGAGGCTAAAATAACAAAACCAGACGGCAATAAAATTGAAATTAAAGTCGAGGAAGACGGCACGCTGATCGAACTTGAGGATGACTAGCAGATTGTTAAAATGCATCCAAGGCAGGCAAAACAGTGTTTATGTCTGATAAGAACAAACGCACTTGTTGCTTGTTGTTGACATCACGGCGACAACACAGATAGTTTTTCAAAAGTCTGCCCGCGAAATTTTATCTGGATTAATTGATAACATAAAAATTAATCAGCGCTCTTCATGAGATTAATAATATGAAAAAAATGCTCGTATTCATGTTTGGACTGGTTGCCGTCACTACTCAAGCGGAAGATTTGGATAAACGCCAGGTACTTGCGATCACCGAATCGCAGCGTGTGCATATTCTTGAAGAAATGCGGACTTTGTTGGCAGGAACGCAAAAAATTCTGTTCTCACTTTCAGAAGAGGATATGGCGGCTGTCGCGCAACATGCCCGGTCACTTGGCATGCATATGGCGCACAAAGCGGAAGATCACCTCAAAGGAGCTCTACCGAAGGAATTTATGCAATTGGGCATGTCTGTTCATCGTGATTTTGATCAGATAGCGATGGATGCAGAATCGTTGAAAGACTCCAAGCATACGCTGCGACAATTGAGTGAGTCGATGAATAAATGTATGGCGTGCCATGCCACTTACCAAATCCAAACAATACAGCAGCCCGTCAAACGCAATCAAGAATTCAGCCATCATATGCACTGTTAGCAACAAATAGAAATGTCCGCTTTTTAATTAAAGCGCAGTGAATTCCTAGTGAATTTCATTGCGAAGCTGTGGCGGCGGATTTACGTGTACTAGTGTCATTTGTACTAGCTCAGACCTGATCTGACAGTTACCCGTTTTTTTAAGGTGTCTGTCAGTTTAGATTTGAGCTAAATTCTTTTCCGCCCAAACCGATTGTCCATCAAGCAATGTTTCCAATGGTGTGCGCCCACAGCACATTTTTCCTTGATGAGTGCGTTCATTGTTATAGTATTTCATCCATTCGTCCAGATCTTTTTGCAATTCCTCCATAGTTGAATAAAGTTTTTTCCTGAATGTGACCTGATAAAACTCATTCAGAATGGTTTTGTGAAAGCGTTCACAGATACTGAAACACCCCGGGTTTGCAGGAAATCTGATTAAGCCTTTGAGTACAATTGGTTTTAAGTAAGGTTATCTACAAATTGTATTTGAAGATGATGACGGCACACAGCTTGAGAATGAAGTACAGTCGGCAATTCCTGCCCCCATTTGACAGACGGCATGCCGTCTGTCAAAACCGCAGCTTTTGGAATAACCAAACCACGCTTCTCGTGCCTTGCCTGGTGCCATTTTAGGCGCAACAGAAATAATTCACTAATTGTGCACCCCTAGATTTACATCAGGAAAATTTGACTATTACATTGATACTCAAAAAAATGTCGCTGATGTAATTTACTTTTCTTTTGTGTGATAGCATTGTTTTGATGAAGATCGCCCAAAAAATAAAGCTGGATTGTAGTACCCGCTTAATAAAGTAATGAAGTTCCTTTTTTGATGGGTTGATTGTCATAACTCGCAGTTTGGCGTATCACCACGAATACCTGCGAATGTCTGGTATGGACACGGAAGGAGTTTTATTTGAGCTATCAAACATATGAACATGTTGCAGTTGGTGAACATTTCGTACAGTTTTACGAGAACGACAACTTTCTGATAGAGGGGCTGACCGACTACATCGGCTCGGCACTTGCTGCGGGAGATAAGGGTATCGTCATCGCAACAAGGCCTCATTTGGAAGCGCTCGAAGAGAATCTCAATCAGCTTGGTTTGTTAGATTGCGAACGGCCCATTGATGGCGATGGTAATTATCTATCCTTTGAAGCGAGCAAAATGCTGCCAAAATTCATGGTCGGCGATATGCCGGATGAAAAGCGCTTCACCGATTTATTTGGGGGAATCATTCGAGAGGCAGCAGATGAACATAATGGACATGTCCGCGTCTTTGGAGAAATGGTTGCGCTGCTAGCATGCGACACCTTGCAATCGGAACAAAATCATGAAGCAGCAATCCGCGTCGAGAAATGTTTTAATCAGTTGCTGCAGCGGACTCGTTTTTCCCTGTTATGCGGATATCCAATGGGCGCTTTTCCAAGAGCATCGGATGCAATAGTGTTTCACGAAGTATGTAATTTGCATACCAGAGTAATCCCAACCGAGAAATATAAAGCTCCACCCAATACCAATGCCTTGCAACGTACCATCGTCAGCCTGCAACAAAAGGCATTTTCGCTTGCTTCCGAAGTAAATGAACGGTTGTTGATAGAACAAGCGTTGCGTGCAGTCAACTTCGATACACTCACCGGACTTCCAAATCGTAGCGTATTTCAGGATCGGCTGCAGATGGAAATCCGGAAAGCCGATCGAGCCCGGTTATCGCTGGCATTATTGTTCATCGACCTCGATTATTTCAAGGAAATTAACGATACCCTTGGGCATCCCGTTGGCGATATACTCCTGAAGCAAGTAGGGCAAAGGCTTTCGTCATCGGTGCGCGGAAGCGACACAGTGGCGAGGCTTGGCGGCGATGAGTTCACCGTGATTCTGACCGAAGTCAATGATCACAGCACCGTGGATCACATTACCCAAAGCATTC
>DOOY01000327.1:0-9051 GCA_003514765.1 Nitrosomonas sp.
TCTCGGTGCATTGGTTTGGTATCCGCAATGATGGTATTCGCCGGTATTTCAAGCACTACCTGAGCCCTACACCTTTACTGTTGCCATTTCATTTAATCAGCGAGATAACACGTACGGTTGCATTGGCTGTACGTTTGTTTGGCAATATCATGAGTCTGGAACTCGTGGCATTACTGGTTTTGTTGGTGGCGGGTTTATTGGTGCCGGTGCCATTGTTAATGCTACATATTGTCGAAGCACTGGTACAGGCTTATATTTTTGGGATGCTGGCACTGGTCTACGTTGCGGGCGCCATGCAATCACAGCAGCATAAAAAAGGAAAAGATTTATGAGCGACATGACCTGGTTTACGATTCTTTCTACTTTGGGTGCAGCGCTTGCTGTTGCCATCGGCATGATGTTCCCTGCACTGGCAATGGGACGCGCAATCAGTCAGGCATTGGACGCGCTTGCGCGCCAACCGGAAGCGGAAAAATCCGTCATACGTACTTTATTTATCGGTTTGGCTATGATCGAATCGTTGGCCATTTATGTGCTGGTAATTGTGCTAATTATCTTGTTTCGCAATCCATTGCTGGAATATCTGGTCACCGGGAGCTGACAGGAGTCATGGATTTTGACTGGACCACGTTCATACTGGAAATCGTTAATTTCCTGATCCTCATCTGGATCTTGAAACGGTTCTTGTATCAACCCGTCCTAAACGTTATAGCCAAACGCCGTGAAGATATCGAAAAAACGCTGGCAGATGCGCAACGTATCGAAGCAGATGCCAACGAACTCAAACGTAAGAACGAACAGTATCTTACCGAATGGGAAGCTAAGAAAGAAACTGCCCAAGCACAATTAAGTGCGGAATTAGCAGCATTGAGAGAAAGCAAGCTGACTGAGCTTGAAACTAAAATCGCCGAGGAAGCGGAACGCCGCCGTGTTCTGGACGAACGACGCCAGTCTGATTTTCAGCGCTTAATGGAAGAAAAGGGCATTGCGCAAGGCGCTGAGTTTTCCAGTAAATTGCTTTCCAGATTGGCTTCTCCAGAGCTGGAGGCTAGGCTTTATGAATTACTGGTGGAAGACTTGCAAGATTTGCGTGAGCAAGATAAGCATGCTGTAAATGAAGCAGCGGCTGAGCCTGGGTTGCACATTAAAGTACAAAGTGCATTTTCGATGGACACACGTAAGCGTGATGAATTATCACAATTGTTGAACAGAGTGACTGGCAGGACATTACCGATTGAATTTCACATAAACCCGGAACTGATTTCAGGGTTTCAAATAGATATTGGCCCTTGGATTTTGCATGCCAATTTACGTGATGAGTTGAAATTCTTTTGCGGAGCGTTGCGGCATGCCGGGTGACGCCGTTATGACAGCCGATATCCAGACCGATTCGCCACTCACCAGGCAAGCGGCCTGGTTGTCGCAATATCAATATGGCTTGCGTCTGTCAGAACAGGGCGCTGTCATTTCCGTTGGTGACGGTATCGCCTGGATCGCCGGATTACCTTCCGCCCGCATGGATGAAGTGGTGCAACTGGAAGATGGCAGCAATGCACTGGTATTTCATTTGGCACATGATCGGCTGGGAGCAATATTATTGCACCAGACCAATCAACTGGCCGCCGACACCCAGGTCTTTCTGACGGGAAAACGACTCAGCATAGGCGTGGGTGATGCGCTGCTGGGGCGAGTAATTGATCCATTAGGGGTTCCACTTGATGATGCCGGAGCCATTGCATTCAGCGCCAGTCGATTGCTGGACATACGGTCACCGCCAATTATTGCACGTGATTTTGTTGCTCAACCGTTGTACACCGGCAACAAAATGATCGACACCATGATTCCTATCGGTAAAGGACAGCGGCAACTGATTATTGGAGATAACGGCAGTGGCAAGAGTACACTGGCTATCGATACCGTTATCAATCAACATGACAAAGATGTTTATTGTATTTATGTATTGATTGGACAAAAACGCTCCACAGTAGTGAATACCATTGAGACACTGCGCTATAACGGCGCAATGGCCTATACGGTTGTCGTAGTGGCAGAAGCCAACGCCATGCCAGGCATGAAATATCTGGCTCCATTTGCCGGCTGCGCAGTAGCGGAAGCCTGGATGGCACAAGGACACGACACACTGATTGTGTATGATGATTTAAGCACGCACGCGCGCAGTTATCGCGAACTTTCATTGTTACTGCGCAAACCGCCAGGCCGAGAGGCTTATCCAGGTGATATTTTTTTTCTGCATTCGCGTCTGCTAGAACGTTCTACACGCCTGTCAGCAAAACAAGGAGGCGGCAGCATGACAGCATTACCCATCATAGAAACAGAACAAGGTGAAATTGCCGCTTACATTCCCACTAATTTAATTTCAATTACCGATGGTCAGATTTATTTTGACCGCCAACTATTTGCCCGTGGATTTTTACCCGCTATTGATGTTACGCGCTCGGTATCGCGCATCGGCGGTAATGCGCAGCACCCCACCATCAAAAAAGAAGCGGGACGCATGAAACTGGATTATCTGCAATTCCTGGAATTAGAAGTGTTTACCCGCTTTGGTTCGCGACTGGAAGCCAGTATGGAAGCACGCATCAAACGTGGCCAGCTGTTACGTGAGATTCTCAAGCAGGATTTGCTCGCGCCCTTGTCCATCGAATTTCAAATGACCTGGTTGCTGGCCTATAACGAAAAACTGCTGGATAACTTGGAACCGGAGCAAGTCAAAGCATGTTTAACACATCTGCAAGAGCAGGTTGAAAACGCAAGCATCCATATTGATGAAAGCCGTGATCAATGGAAAATGTTAGTACATGCCTGGTTAAAATGAATCTGAAATGAGTAAACGGCGCGAACTGAAAGAACGCCTGACAACCTTGGGTGAAATTAAAAACATTATGGGCGCCATGAAAAATCTAGCATTGCTGGAAATACGCAAGCTGGATGTTTTCCTATCCACACAGCAACGTGTCGTGACCAGTCTTGAAGCAGCATCACAGGATTTTCTGAGTTTTTATTCCGATCCTCAGACATCGACGGCAGATATACAGCAACTCTGGATTGTGATTGGTTCAGAACGTGGTTTTTGCGGTGATTTTAATAAAACTTTATTCCAGTTTGTGCAGACTCGAGCGCCACAAGATAATATTCTACTGCTGGTTGTCGGAAATAAATTGCATACCAAATTTCAGAATGATCAGCGCGTCGTGGCCTATGTTACTGGCCATAGTGTCGCTGAAGAAATTCAAGTTACATTGATACATTTGACCGAGACGCTCAATCAGTTACGGCAGCAGTTAAAGCTTGAACAAATTGGGCGTATCAGCGCGATTTATCATGATTATGAAAAAAGCACAGTAAGACTGCGACAGCTGTTACCACTGGCAGCACCTGAGATAAAATCAGACTTTGCTTATCCTCCCCTGTTGAATCTGGAGCCTGCGCAGTTTCTGGCGCAATTAACCGACCAATATCTTTATGCTGCGTTGCATGAAGTTTTTTATACGTCTTTAATGGTCGAAAATCATATGCGGTTGGAACATATGGAAAATGCCATCCATCGTTTGGAAAAAAACGACGCGCAATTACGCCTGCATTACAATAGAGTGCGCCAGGAAGAGATAATTGAGGAAATTGAGGTTATTCTTCTAAGCGCGGAGGCGCTGTCGAATACCGAAGAATCAACTTTTCGGCCCTAACATACTTTTTGACCATTAATATATATGGAAAAAAATCAAACGCCGATAAGCGGCTTTTATCAAACAAAACAGTGACGAAAAAAATAGTATACTGGCTTGCCTTTCAGGCAAACGACCCCCTTGATTGATTGCTTGTTTCAGGGATTTTTTCAAGCAGAAACAATTAACTTCAGCATTTTCTAACCACCGGCTAAATAGAACCCGAAATTTTGTCGAATATCAACACCTGCTTATTTTTTTGATTTTTTACCGTGGACATAAAAGCAAAAGTACTCTCCGGATTGCGTTGGACCATTAGCGCCCGCTTTGCCGCCCAGTTATTTAACTGGGTGGTAACCATTATTGTAATCCGGCTATTGAATCCGGAGGATTATGGCATTCTGGCCATGGCCACCATATTCATTGCGTTTTTAATGGCATTGAACACACTCGGTCTGGATACATCATTGGTTCAAAAAAAGGACCTGACAGAGACCGAGCGTGCGCGTATTTTTGGAGTTGCCATCCTGGTCAATTTGGCTTTTTATACTGGATTGTTTTTTTCAGCGCCTGCAATCGCGGATTTTTTTGACGAACAACGACTGATCGCCATTATCAGAGTTATGTCATTTTCTTTTTTAATTGATATTTTCCTGATACTTCCTTTAGCAAATCTGGATAGAGAAATTGCATTTAAACAACGATCCATTGTTGAATTCATCACCACTGTGTTCACCAGCCTGTCAGTACTGGCATTTGCATACTATGGATTTGGAGTTTGGTCTTTGGTATACGGGGCACTCATCTTACACGCGACAAAAACAATTGGCCTTAATTTCATCGCACCCAGCTGGTGCAAACCCGATTTTTCCCTGACCGGTTTAAAACAGCATTTCTTTTTCGGTGGTTTTGTCTCGCTTGAACGAGGCCTATTACGGATATATACGGAATCCGACAAATTCATCTGCGGGCGGATGATGGGCGCCGACCTGCTGGGTTATTTTTCCGTTGCATCGCATTTGGCATCACTGCCGATTCAGAAACTTGCAGGGCTTATCCAATCCATCGCCTTTCCTGCATTCTCAAAAGCCAAACAAATCACCGACAAGACCGGCACCTATTTTTTACAGGCAAACCAGGTCGCCTGCGTCATTACGTTTCCGGTGTTTTTCGGCGTTTCATGCACGGCACCCGAATTGACAATCATCTTACTTGGAGAAAAATGGGAACTTGTCATACTGCCGTTACAAATTCTGGCGCTGGTCATGCCGTTCAGAGCTCTCGGCAATATCATCACCCCGCTTTTATGGGGAATAGGTCAACCGAGAGTGAGCGCAACCAATTTGACGATAGCCGCCACAGTTATGCCCATCGCCTTCGTGACTGGCGCGCAGTGGGGCCTGGTAGGATTGAGTTTGAGTTGGGTGCTCGTTTTTCCTCTGATTTATTTTATTTTCCTGACGAGAACATGTCCACTCATCGACATCAAGGTAACCGATTGTCTGAAAACCATGACAGGGCCTGTCATTTCGAGTATTTTTATGTATTTATCCGTCATTTACCTGAATCAATTTGCATTCGGCGCATCTGGAGAAATATTGCACTTGGTGCAACTGATCGCTATCGGCGTTATAGCCTATTCATCGGTAATGATGCTTTTTTTCAAGAACGATCTACTCAAGACATACTATACGCTCAAAGGCTGAAAAAGATGGCTCCGGGAAAGGTCAGGTAATCTGCTGGTCTGTTAAACGCAAAAAAAAACAGCATTTACGACTTGACATTATTGCCGATTTTCCGGGCAGCAGATTGCCAAACTGAATCAACGTCCGATTGCAGAATGCAGCTGAAGAATCTTCAGTAAATGTTCACGGTCAATCCAGCCGACAACTGCCGCATCATCCATCACGGGAACTTGATTAATATTTTGCTCGCGCATGATTTCCAATACTTCGAGTATGCTATTGGCAGGTTTAACCGTATATAGACGCTCAAACGGGGTCATGACCTCGTGTACCGGTGTGCTGGGCCACTGCGCGCGTGGACACTTTATAGCGTCATTCAGTGTTATCAAGCCTACGATTTGTCCGTCTTCGGTGACCAGCGCAGAGCGCTGTCCGGTCAGTAACATTTCCGCATCAATCCAGTACAGTATGTTCATACCAGCTGCTACCGTCGGCACCTGTTTTTGCATAACATCGCCGACCAAAACATGCGCTGCCAGTTGCGAAGAGAAATAGGCGCGGCGACTGCCTTCGGCAGCGGCAAACAAAAACCAGCCTATCCCTATCAACCAGATGCCATTGAACAGCATGCCAGGCTGCAAACCAACCAGCGCACCTAAAAGCATCAGACCATACGCGACTAACTTGCCGCCCATCACAGCCCACTGCATCCCCTTTGCGGCATCTCCCGTAAAACGCCATACCAGTGCACGGAAAACACGTCCACCATCCAGCGGAAAGCCGGGTATCAAGTTGAAAACAGCCAATACGAAATTAATCGTGGCCAACCAGTTAAAAGCTTCTGCCGCGATTGTGCTGTAAGGCACAAACCAAAGTTTGAGAAGATAGAATAGGCCGGCCAGCAAAAAACTGACCACAGGCCCTGCAATTGCAATATAAAATTCGGTTGCCGCAGTATCGGCATCTTTCTCGGTTTGTGCTATACCGCCAAAAATAAACAACGTGATGGCGCGCACCTGAACCCCCCGCGCAATCGCCACCAGACTATGCCCCAGCTCGTGCAACACGATACTGACAAAATACATCAACGTGGTCACCAACGCAGTCAGTGCTACCGCAACCCCGCTCCATTCCGGGTGCGCCTCTCTGAAATAGGCCGCAAGCACGCTGCTAAGCAACAAAAAAACGATAAACCACGTGTAATGCACACCGATCCGAATACCTGCAACTGCACCGATACGTAATGACGATTCCAGCATTTAGCCTAAAACCTCAGTTAAATGTTGATCAGCGTATGTTATTGTTTCTTTCTGGCAGAACGCAACAAGGCATACAACCAGTATTTTCCTTATATTCATTCTGTTATTCCCTTCCATTACGATTAACTGAGTTTGTTAGGTTCCAGTATCCAGGTGATGCATGTGTATCTGAGATAATCATACTCCGCATTATTATCTGAGGGGAACTTCTATTTCGATGCAGATATTTGTGAGGGCTTCAACTCGGAAAATTGCACTTACTATACGATCCAAGAGAAATAAAAACTCTAACAGGCCAACGGTCTGCTCATATTCGGGTTCAAGTAATACTCTGTTGTTGCAGCATATCGCCCTGACTTACCGGGCGATCCAGATAATAGCCTTGTGCAAATTGTACGCCAAAACTTTGCAGTAGCCCGAGTGTTTCAGCATCTTCAACAAATTCAGCCACCAGCAATTTTTCCAAGCCCTGGGCAATGTTTACCATCGCTTTTACAATAATCTGATTTTCATGATTATTCGACAAATCTTGAATAAACTCGCCATCGATTTTTAGAATCTCGACGTTCAGATATTTTAAATATGTAAAAGTCGAGAAACCGCTTCCAAAATCATCCAAACATATTCTACAGCCTGCCTGGCTAATGGCTGCGATGAATCGTTGCGCATCATGCAAATCGGAAACAGTCTCGGTTTCAGTTAATTCAATGATCAGCCGCGCTGGATTAATACCGTAATGATTTAATTTTCCATTAATATAATCTGGCAATGACGGTTCATCAAAAGAACGCCCTGAAATATTGACCGCAAGCGTGGGTAGTTCAGGATACAAAGCCAGTAACGCAATACTACGATCAAGCACCCAGCGATCGATTTCAACAATCTGCGCATTTTTTTCAGCGAAAGGTATAAAAGCGCCCGGCATAATCAAGTTTTCAGAACCGGCAGGATCACGCATGCGTACCAGAACCTCAAAATGGCTGAGTTTACGTATGTCTATATGGTGAACGCCCTGAAAGTGTAATTCGAAAAGATCCTGTTCTAACGCCTGACCAATACGGCGACTCCAGTTCATGCGATGAACCATCTTTGCTGAGTCAGTCCGTTCAGGATTGTAAATCGACCAGGTATTTTTACCAAGGCTTTTAGCTTGATACATTGCCGCATCTGCGTGGGCAGTCAAATCCTTAGTAGTGTTTCCATGTTCCGGATAAATTGCCACACCCACGCTGGCGGTCAAACGCAAATTTGTACTGCGAAACCGAAAAGGGATCGATGCAATTTTGGTTATAATGCGTACCGGCAAAGCACTGATGTCATCAGCTTGTCCCAGCGCGGCAATCAAGGCAAACTCATCGCCACCCACACGCGCAAACATTTCAATCCCGCGCACCAAGGCACTGATTTCGTTTGCAGTACGCAATAACACGCTGTCCCCCACGCCATGGCCAAAAGTGTCGTTGATGAATTTAAACTCATCCAGATCAAAATAAAGTAAGGCAAATTTATTACTATTACGCTGGGATGCATTAATCATAAAGGCAAGTTGCTTCTGGAATCGATGACGATTATATAATCCGGTCACAGGATCATGCTCCGCCAGGTAAAGCAGTTGTTGCGCTGTTTTACGCTCATGGGTTATGTCTTCATACATCCATAGCCGCCCTAATAGACTCTCGTCAGCATCTAATACCGGAAAGGAAAGCTGCGTTAGCGTACGGCCGTCATGAAAGTCGATCTCGAAACGCTCACTCACTTCATGCCTATCAGGTACTTGCAAAACATGTTGCGAGCAATGCTCTGGATAGACAAAACAATGCAGGGATTGTTTTAACAGGTCGCTAATATCTTGCCCGACCAGAGATTTGTTGGCATCAATCGCCCATAGTTGACTAAAGGCAGGGTTTATAAACGCAATGCGCCCTTGTTTATCTTCAAACAGGACACCGGTACTCATCGCTGAAAGCAGCGCACGCATCCGGCTTCGCTCGAGTTCTGCCGTTTCTTTCAATGTCCGTTGCCGCTGTTCGGAATTTTGCAGAGATTGCACCATGCCACGAATACTTGCCAGCAATGGAGTGACCAAAACTCCACCAAATAACAAAACCAGAATTGTCAGTTTAATCAACAGGTCGACATTATGTTCGTCGCCCTCGGCAAGTTGGTTGCGCAGACGTTCATTTGCATTCTTATGCAAACGATTTAACTGCTCCGCGCGGAAAAGTGTTGAGAGGATTAATGTTGACAGGTATTCATACTGAACTTCAGTATCTAAAATGGTATGATTTCTAAGCGCCGCTGTTAATAAAGCAACTTCCTCTTGTAGTCGGAGTAGCGCATGTTCTGTTGTTGCATCCGGAAACTGATATGCCAGATCGTTAATAACGAGAGCATAGCTTTCAATCGAATAAACGGTGTTATTAA
>DOOY01000327.1:9145-13990 GCA_003514765.1 Nitrosomonas sp.
AACGGTGTTATTAAAAATGTCAATGATCGTTTCATTATTAATCGTGTTGTACTTGGTGGTATATTTGATTTCTTGGAGCGTCGTTATCAGTTTGTCCGTATAAAAAATTGTAGGCACATGGAGGTGATTTATTTCGTCATAAAGACTTTGTTGCGCCCACATATGTTTCACCAAAATAACTGCGATCAAAGCGGCAGATATAACCAATAGTCCAATTAATAAATAAATCCGTTTTAGGATAGACATTTTATGCGTGACCGATTTGATTAAAAGCGATCTACTGCGGCGCTTTGATTTTTGCAGCTTTACGTAAGATCTCGAAATCTTCGTTTCTCGCCGGAAGAAAGCTGCTGGCTCCCAATGCGGTTAGAATTTCTTGATGCGCCGCGACTCTGGGCGTAAGTGCGAGAAAACTGTCAAGCAGGCGATCACGCAGTTTTTTATTGAAGTCCGACTGAATAGCAAATACATAATTGGTGTAGAAGGGTGTTTCCCAAAGGACACGCACGTCGTTTTTATTCAGACGGCCCTCCTTGATCATATTTTTAAAAATGTCACTATTGACCGCACCTAAATCAATCTGGCTGTCACGCACCCAAAAAGCGGTTGTATCATGGCTACCGGAATAGCGTACCTCGCTAAAAAATTTCTCAGGATTGATATTACGTTCATGGAGAAAATAACGCGGCATGATATGACCAGAAGTTGACAACTCGGCACCAAAACTGAATCGTTGACCTTTAAAATCTTTGAGGTTCTGGCTGGTATTGTCAGGGTGCGTTAAGAATACCGTGCTGAAGTGAAGATCAATGTCACGCATAACCAGTGGTACAGCTTTAGTCTCCCGTTGTGTCATAACAAAAGTATAGCCACCGAAAAATGCCATATCGATTTTTTTTGTTGTAAATTGGCGCACCAGTTCCCGGTAGTCATTTGGGATCCGCAACTCAATGCGTATACCTGCTTTACGTTCGAGATAGCGCATCAATGGACTAAATCGTTGCTTAATGATTTCAGGAGAACTATCAGGAAGAATGCCAAGCCTTAGGATTTGAGGTGCTGGCATGCCGTTTTGCACCGTATCAGCATAAGCTGTTGTCAGCAAAACAACCCAGCAAAACAAGACACCAAAGACAAACCAGTGAAACTGATCAAAATACCATCTGCCAGTCAATTGCATTTTTTCATCGAGCCGGATACATGAATCGGTCGCTACACTGCAGTGAAATTAATGACTTTCATTTTTTATACAACATGTAAATAACTTTATTCTGGCTAAGGATAACAGAATAAGTAAAAATTGGTAACAACATCAGTGTGTTGGGAGCACCAAAACCCAAAAATTAGCGCTGCGGTGGGCTTTCGGACAAGGAACACCTTTTAAAATATCTTTCTATCTCTATCTAACAGCAGACGCTGTGCTTTCGCATCAGCGCCGGTGTAAGTATCATAGGAGCAAAACCGCCACTGACAATCAATACAGTCATTAAAACAAGCCACGGGATCAACGTTTTAGCATAACTAATCAGATAGTTGAAATATGGCTCATGAAGTGACGATCAAAATTCTGGTTCGCTACACTTGAGACTATCTTTGGCTTTCTGATATTTAGTTCAAAGCTGCAATTTCCTGTGCCAATACTTTCTGTTAGCTCTGAAATGAAACAATGCCACGTCATCATTAAAAACAACATCAGGGATTTTTATCCAGCAAATTTTGCCATGGTAATGGCCACTGGCATTGTGTCGATTGCTTTTGAAATGATGAATTTTCCTGGTATAGCAGGAAAATTATGCGCGCTTAATATGATTTTATATTTGATACTGTGTGCCATCCTGGCTGTGCGGATAATGTTTTTTCTACCCAATTTAATGACTGATCTTAAAATCCTCCAGCGTGCCTTTCTTTTGCTGACGTTCGTAGTCGGAACCAATACCGTCGGAATACAGCTCATTATTTTCTATCAGGCGACAGCACTGGCTACTTTATTATGGTTTATTGCTTTGACCGGATGGTTCACATGCGTCTATTTTATCTGTTTCAACTTCATGCAGAAAAAAACCATTTTTTATGAAATTGTAACCGGCGCAACCTTGTTAATTGCCGTCAGCACAGTTTCAATAGCTTTACTGGGAATTCGTCTTCTGGATGCGTTGCATTTACAGGCCGATTCCATTTATTTTGTCATGGCCGGATTCTGGACGCTAGGCTTCGCTCTTTACCTGATGATCATAACCCCATTGACCTATCGTTTATTTTTCGTACGATTTGAAATTAGAGATTGGAACGCGCCTTACTGGATCTGTATGGGAGCAACAGCCATTATCACCCTGGCCGGTTGCGAGTTCATCGCCCGCGCACCTGACCTGCCGACATGGGAAGGCATCCGGGGAGCCGTTTTCTGGATAACTGTAATTGCATGGATTATTGGAACATTGTGGATTCCCTACCTGTTATTCATGGATATCCGGAAATTCACCCATGTGAACACCACAATTTCAACACCCATATGGATAAAAATTTTCCCTTGGGCAAAGCTGGCGTTTGGTACGCAATATCACGCCTATGAACCTTCGTCATGGAGCAGGGTTTTCCCCACGGGGATGTATACTGCCAGCACACTTCTCCTTGCAAGCGCTGCAGATTCAGACGCTTTGGCGATTATTTCCCGATATTGGGGCTGGTTTGCGCTACTGATTTGGTCTTTGACATGTATGGGTATGCTACGTTTTTTTATCTACAAAATGATCAGCTATAAAACCATACAAAACGAATAGCCGCACGTTGTGTATATGCCTTGCTTACATTTGATGATTTTAAGCAGATAGACATGCAATGGAAGATCAGGTTTTGAATCGCGGATTCAAAACCTGCAAATTAAAATGGCCGGACTCAACCGGCCATCTAAAATACGCGCTGGTGGAATCTGCGGCTATGTTTGGTGTTGCCGCAAAGATGCCGTGGCAGCCGTTATTCTATAACGTTCAGCGTTCCCGGCAAATGGATGTTTTTGGGATGGAGCTGACACCAGATAGTGAAAGCGCCCGCCTTATCAGCTGTAAAAGAAATTGTTTTGGTTTCACCCGCTTTGATTACTTCCTGGATGCCATATTCGTCAATAGAGAAACCTTCGCTGATGGGCGATTTGTTTTCTACGGTAATTTTTACCTTGGCGCCTTTATGAACAGCCAATGCCTCAGGTTCGTTAAGTACATTAAAAGCACGTATGTTCTTAACGGTGACGCCTTCAACATTGAGTTCAGGGATGGTAGTATCATAAGCGTTCATAATGACCTTAAAGCTTCTTTCTCCAGCTTGCGCAGTGCCTGCTGCCAACCATAACGCAAGTACCAAACTCATACACAATATTTGAGTTAATTTCATCATTCGAATTTCCTCCATTCAAATTTAAGATTTATAAAATAGCATTCACCTTGCTCGTGTGATGCTATAGTTGCTCCACTTTAACGGCAGTACCCTCGGACAATATGTAATAACTTTGCCAATGGATAACTAGCACGTTGCCTGAATTGTAACGCAGCTGTATTTCAATTTGATGTATTTGTATCAAATACTCCATTATTTGGCCGCGAATCGTAAGGGGCAACGGTTACGATTTTTGATGCCGGGTTCTTTTTTTTTGTGTTAATTTGCCTTTGGAAAAGTGTTGAGGCCCAAACTTCAGGAATTAAGAAACGTGAACAAACAACTAATCTATGGCGATATTGGCGGCACCAAAACTCTGTTGCAGATGGCCGAATTCAAAAATGGCGCCGTTCACGAACGAGCGGCACATCGTTACCATAGCAGTGATTACAGCGATTTCGCTGACATTCTCAGAGATTTTCTCGATAAAATCAGCGTAACAGAATCCCACTGCAACCCGATAGCAGCCTGCTTTGCAGTAGCAGGACCTGTTGTTGCGCAACAGGCGCAGTTAACCAATCTGCCCTGGCAAATGAGTGCCGCTGAGATCGCGCAGGCTTTTCTAATCCCCCACGTCAAACTGCTGAATGATTTTGAAGCGGCTGCTTTGGCTGTAGAAATCCTGTCACCCGATGATCTGGTCACCTTGCAACAGGGTCGGGAACAAGCGCAGGCCATGCGCGTTATACTCGGTGCAGGTACTGGGATGGGCGTAGCATGGCTTGCCTGGCAAAAAGACAGCTATCAGCCCATATCAACAGAAGCAGGCCATATCGATTTTGCTCCCACGAACGCATTGCAGATACGGTTGCTGGAAACGCTGCAAAAAAAATTCCAGCATGTTTCAGTTGAACGCCTGTTATCCGGAACCGGCTTAACCCATATATTTAATTTTCTGCAAACCACTTCAACGGAATTTTCAAATTTCGCATCCATTCATCTGGAGGAAGAAGACAGTGGCGCGACTGTAACAACACTTGCAATCAAACAAAATCACCCGGCCGCAATCCGGTCTTTGGCGTTATTTGCTGAAATCTATGGCGCCTATGCCGGCAATCTGGCGCTTGCAGGACTATGCCGAAATGGCGTATATATTGCCGGCGGGATTGCGCCCAGAATCATTCATACTCTTCGCGCCGGAGGTTTTATGCATGCATTTTGTAATAAAGGGCGATTTTCCGAACTGATGCACGACATCCCGGTGCAGGTGATTACAAATCCATCAGTCAGTCTGCTGGGCGCCAAAAGAAAGGCGCAGGATTTATTGCGCATACAGGCCTAAGGAGTCGTTCATAAATAACTGTAACACTTGGATCGCATCTGGCGGGCACACTGCGGCGTTGTTCGTCGTCGCCATAGCCTTGCTATGACTCATCCTCTCGCCTTGCATTGCATCCCGCCAGACGCGCCCAATTGTCA
>DOOY01000134.1 GCA_003514765.1 Nitrosomonas sp.
CGCCGGAACATTGGTTTGCGGTGATGGTGGTGTGCTAAGTCAGGCGTAGTAGTTGAGTGGTATTGTAAGTATAGCTGTTACACGATGAGTCGCGATTCCTGTGTTTCAATACACGAGGCATACAGTTAACGAATTTAAAAGGAGTGAATATGATAGGTGACATTGATCCACTTATTATCAATCTGACAATTTTTGTACTGGCAATTTTTGTCGGCTACCATGTAGTGTGGAATGTTACGCCTGCCCTGCATACGCCATTGATGTCTGTGACGAATGCAATTTCAAGTATTATCATTGTTGGCGCAATGCTGGCTGCAGGCCCTTCGGATATGGACTGGGGTGTATGGCTCGGTGCTGTAGCCGTGACACTGGCGGCGGTAAATGTGTTTGGTGGTTTTCTGGTAAGTCAACGGATGCTGGAAATGTTCAAGAAAAAAGATAAAAAAGGAAGTACGTAAATGTCAGCAAATATGGTAGCACTCGCATATTTAGTTGCCTCAGTATTTTTTATACTGGCGCTAAAAGGCTTAAGCTCCCCGGAATCTGCGCGTCGCGGAAATATGTTCGGTATCGTCGGTATGATTATTGCCGTCGCTACTACGATGACACTGACCGAGAACTGGATGTTGATTATTGGCTGTATCGCAACTGGTGGTGTTATCGGTACAATCATAGCCAGACGCGTACAGATGACTGCTATGCCGGAACTGGTCGCATTTATGCATTCGCTGGTTGGGCTGGCTGCTGTATTTATTGCAATTGCAGCAATTAATAATCCTGTTTCGTTCGGTTTGCCGGCAGTTTTGCCTGCAGGCAGTAAACTGGAGTTGTTTCTGGGAACTTTCATTGGTGCGATGACCTGGTCCGGTTCAGTAATTGCGTTTCTAAAACTGTCTGGACGCATGAGCGGTACACCGATTGTCTTTAGCGGGCAACATATGCTTAATTTGCTGCTGGCAATCGTTATGGTTGGCTTTGGCCTGTGGTTTTTCTTCAGCGAAACAACAAACTGGACGGCATTTATTGCAATGACGGCGATAGCCTTCCTGCTTGGATTTCTGATTATTATTCCTATTGGTGGCGCTGATATGCCTGTCGTCATCTCGATGCTTAACTCGTACTCCGGTTGGGCTGCGGCAGGCATTGGTTTCTCCTTGGGAAATCCCATGCTGATTATTGCAGGTTCACTTGTCGGCAGCTCTGGTGCGATTCTCTCATATATTATGTGTAAAGCGATGAACCGGCCGTTTTTGTCTGTTATTCTGGGTGGTTTTGGAAGTGATGGCGGCGCTGCAGTTGTTGATGATGGTACTCAAAAAACCTATCGAAGCGGTAGTGCGGATGATGCAGCATTCTTGATGGGCAATGCAGACAGCGTCATAATTATTCCTGGTTACGGCCTTGCTGTTGCAAGGGCGCAGCATGCCGTTAAGGAATTGGGGGAAATGTTGCATGAGAAAGGTGTCAATGTGCGATTTGCCATTCATCCGGTAGCTGGACGCATGCCCGGGCATATGAATGTTTTATTGGCAGAAGCGGAAATACCCTACGAGCAGGTTTTGGAAATGGAAGAAATTAACAGCGATTTTTCCAATACCGATGTGGTCCTGGTGTTGGGTGCAAACGATGTTGTAAATCCTGCTGCAAATGTACAAGGCAGTCCTATTTATGGCATGCCAATTCTGGAAGCGCATAAGGCGCGTACTGTCATGGTTGTCAAACGCAGTATGGGTGTGGGTTATGCAGGGCTCGATAACGATCTGTTCTACATGGATAAGACGATGATGATTTTTGGCGATGCTAAGAAAGTTGTCGAGAATATGGTCAAATCACTCTGATTATTCATTTCAATCATTCAGTTAAAGCGACAATACTCTATGAATTATTGTCGCTTTACTTGCTCACTTCTGATCCTGACTCAAGATTTCCGGTTTTTTTGATAACGTATCCAGGTTATCCAGCGGACACGGTCTGGCGATACCGAATCCCTGTGCAAAATTAATTCCAATTTCACTTAATTTAGCTGTTGTTTTATCATTCTCAACAAGCTCAGCAATCGTTTTAATGTTTAATCTACGTGCGATTTGATTAATGCCTTTCACGCGCATATGATCTTCATCATTATTAAGCATGTTACAAATGATGCTTCCGTCAATTTTAAGATAATCAATTTTTAGTTTTTTCAATAAATTCATTGAGGCGGTGTTTTGACCAAAGCTGCACAATGTAACAAGACAACCCAATTCACGGATTTTGTTTGAGAAAAGAATTGTTTCGTTCAGGGCAAACTCGGCATCGAGCTCTTCAATTTCAAAGCAAAGCAGATGTGCTGGTATTTTTGACTTTTGTAATTTATCTTGAATAAAGTCGATAAAAGTTTTATCACATAATGTGTCTCTGGCAACATTCAAGCAAAATACTGATCTGCTTTCCTTGAGGAACGTAGTTAAACATTTGATAATATGATTCACAACCCATCGATCAAGCTCTGGCATCATTTTAAACTGATCGACAAGTGGCAGAAATGAACCAGGAGGCATCAGATTGTGTTCTTCTTCGGCCATACGGATCAAAATTTCGTAATGATCCGGTAACAGGGAATTTGAATCTAGCGCAATAATTTTTTGGCAATAAAGATTAAATTCTCCCCCTTTTATAGCTTGGGCAATTCGGTCAGCTGTAATATCGGCTTGAGAAAGGCCGTTAATCGCCTTTTGCGTTGTGTTCGTGTCCTTGTTTTCAAGTGCGGGGTTGGTTGCCCGGTCGTTTTTGGATGTAATACGCTTGTTATCTTGTGCGCGAGGTGTATGCAGCGTATAAAAGCCAATAATCTTGCCTTTGTTATCCTGATGAGGTACATACTGCTCTGTAAAAATGTAAGGAAATCCTTTTGCGGATTTCATAACGCGTTCTTCATGAATTGTTTTTCCAGATAAAATGTCATCAATATGATTCTGAATACTGGAAGAGAACTCTTCACTTGCAAATTCTTGCAAGAGTGCGCCATCAATTTGGTCCGGTTTCAGTCCAAACCATCTGCGAAAAATACGGTTATGATAGCGACAACGTTGTTCGGTATTAAAGTAAGCCAGCAAAACGGGGATATTTTCATCTATGATTTGCGATTTTGCTTTGGTTTCAGCAGTTGTTTTTTCTGCCCAGAGTCGGTGTTTGATTTCATTCGTTAGCCTTTCTTTATTGGCTGTTAACTGAGAGGAATAATTTTGAATCTCTTTTTCAGCATGGATGAATTGCCCGAGCATTACCAGGATGGCAGAAAAAAGAAAAATCCAAAGTACGGCAATCCAAAATATAGCGATATCATTGAGATAAAAATCGACTATTATCAAAATAGTTGCCAAAAATAAAGCAACACCGGCAGAAATAAAAGGCTTTATTGTGTGTAGCATAAATGAGATAGTAGGATGTAAAAAATGCCTAAGGGCTTAGCGTAAATATCATTGTTGATTAACGGCATAATAGGATAATGGTTTTATAGTTGCCCAGAATTTCCACAGGTTATTCCGTGTTATAACGAAATCAAAGGCGGCATTTTCATTGGTTGTTGAAATTCTGAGTTCTTTGATTTGGTTATTTTTGAGTGCTGTATATAACGGCGAAAACCAGACTTTCTCCAGCTCTTTTAAATCTTCGCGCCACGCATATGCATTGTTATATTTATCTTTATTTAGTAAATGGTCCAATATAACCAGTTGACTTTCCGAGGTGTTTGTTTTTATCCAGTTTTCTATATTTTCCGGTAATTTGCTGTGAGTAGTGTTGCTGATATCGGCTAAAGCGTGTGATAAATTCTCGTCGCTCCATATATGTGAGTAAGAAGAGTGAATGTCTTGTGGCATGCGGCCACCCCCCCAAAACCAAACGCTATTAACTGCAATTTGATTACGTGTTGCACGAGCTTGATTGAGTGGATGTTCAAATAACAGCATTTGTATCTCATTAAAAATTCTGTGCCATTTCATGCTGTCTTTTCCAGTCGGTAAAAGATAGTTAATGTTTTTGCAGGTCACTGAACTTAATGTTTGTGTGTGTATCTCAGGGATATTTTCCGAGCGTATATACCATCGATAAGGATGAAGCGGTATAAGGGATAATCCGTCATCACTTAAGTATCGATTAATTTCGTCGGCAAACTGTAACGCTTCTTCTTTCGAAAGGTCGAAAACATGGTGATCGGCCAGCATAATATGATTTTGTTCGATGCGTAGGTGAACAGGATCTGCGCGCAGCCAGTAATCTTTATTTGTTGCGACAGTTTGATCG
>DOOY01000235.1 GCA_003514765.1 Nitrosomonas sp.
GGGATGATTGGTTTTCAGCTTTTTTATCTGCAGGTAATGACTCGGTAGTATCTGTTTCTGATGTTGCAGCTTCTTTGGTATGTGTTGAGCGGTCCCGTTGTCTGGGGCTGCGGCGTCTGCGCGGACGTTTCTTTTCTTCAGACTTGGTTACAGTTGAATTTTCACACTCATTATCTGTTACGATCGCAGGTGTATCTGCAGTAAGCAATTGCGGCTGAATCTGGTCCTGGTTGGATTCATGTTGCGTGGTTTGTGTTTTGGCTTGTCCGATATTTGTTGTTGCGACGGAAGATTTGCTTTCGACTGTGGATGCATCCAATAAGTTATTGTTTTCTTCTGGATTTCGATTAGCTGAACTGCTGCCGGACTGTTTGGCATGCGCTTGATCTTTTCGATCATTGCGGTTGCGCGAACGCCCGCGCCCCCGACTGTTTCTTTTTGTTTTTTCTGTTCTTTCTTGCTGTGGTGATATGATCTTTTCTTGAGAGGCTGCTGTTTGCTCAACATCTTTGCCTGTTTCTTCGGCATGAGCGGGCTTGAACCAACCAAAAAACTTATCCAGAAGCGAGGATTCCCTGGGTTTTTCCTCACGGATTGGTGCGGGTTGCGCAGGTGTAATACCTTGTACTGCTGCTTTGGGGCGTTCTGATTTTAGTTTCTTTTCTGTTAATTCTGGAATCAGATCATCGGTGACTTTTTCGACCATTCTATAGCTGGCCTGTGCTTCTATCTGCTTGATTTCATCATGGCGCAAGCGTGTGATTTTGTATTTCGGTGTTTCGAGGTGAATATTGGGGATCAGGATGATATCAACTTTGAGCCGTTCCTCAATTTCATAAATTTCAGCGCGTTTTTCGTTCAGTAAATACGTGGCAACATCAATTGGTAATTGCACATGCAGTGCGCTGGTGTGTTCTTTCATCACTTCTTCCTGGATGATCCGCAATACATGTAATGCTGACGAGTCGGTTCCTCGAATGTACCCGGTGCCATGGCAACGCGTGCAAGGCATGTAGTTGCTTTCACCTAATGACGGACGCAGCCGTTGACGGGATAATTCCAGTAGTCCAAAGCGGGAAATTCTTCCAACCTGTACGCGCGCACGATCCTGGCGCAATGCTTCATGCAGGCGCGCTTCAACTTCACGCTGATTGCGTGAAGCATCCATATCGATGAAGTCAATGACAATCAGTCCGCCAAGATCGCGTAAACGTAGCTGTCGCGCAATTTCATCAGCGGCTTCCAGGTTTGTATTCAGTGCCGTATGTTCAATATCAGCGCCACGAATAGCGCGTGCAGAATTCACATCAACTGATACCAGTGCCTCGGTATGATCAATTACGATTGATCCGCCTGAGGGGAGTGTGACTTGTCGTGAATAGGCAGTTTCAATTTGATGTTCAATCTGAAAACGTGAAAATAATGGAACATCATCATGGTAGTATTTCAGGCGGTCCACATTAACTGGCATGACATGCGTCATGAATTGGCATGCCTGTTCATAAATTTCGCGGCTGTCAATCAGGATTTCACCAATTTCATAATTGAAGTAATCGCGGATGGCGCGAATAACCAAACTGCTTTCCTGATAGATTAAAAAAACGCCGCTTTGATGATGGGCAGCCTCTTCGATGGCTCGCCAAAGCTGAGTCAGATAATTCAAATCCCACTGTAGTTCTTCCTCGCTGCGTCCAATACCTGCTGTCCGTGCAATTACGCTCATTCCTTCAGGGATTTCAAGTTTTGCGAGTACTTCGCGCATTTCATTACGCTCATCGCCAGTGATGCGCCGTGATACACCGCCGCTGTTGGGGTTGTTAGGTATCAAAACCAGATAGCGGCCTGCAAGGGAAATGTAGGTGGTTAGCGCTGCGCCTTTGGTGCCACGCTCATCTTTATCCACCTGGACAATAAGTTCCAGCCCTTCTTGCAAGAAGTCCTGTATACGGCTTGGCGACATATCGGATTGTTCGCCAAAACAATAAGGGGAAATTTCCTTAAATGGCAGGAATCCGTGGCGCTCGCAGCCATAATCGACAAAGGCCGCTTCAAGACTGGGTTCAAGCCGCGTGATGACTGCTTTGTATATATTACTTTTGCGTTGTTCTTTGCTGATAGATTCTATATCTAGGTCAACGAGTTTCTGACCATTGACAATGGCAACACGCAACTCTTCAGGTTGTGTTGCATTAAATAACATTCGTCTCATTTATATGCCTTACATATGCTTTACGTGTATCTACACAAGCCAATTGATAAATTACTCAAAAACATAATTGATGACGAGATTTTAGCCGGATTGGTGTTTTATAATTTTATTTGACAATTTTATTTTTATGTTAAAAAAATCTAACTTTGTTTTTTTAGAATACTTGGTTTGTTAAAATTTAAATATTATGCTTGTCTCAGTGTTTTTTAAAAAACAATTTTAATTAAAATCACAAATTTTGGTAAAATCAAGTATTGTTTTTGTTAACGCTTGGTATTTTTTACTAGAATACCAGCAGTTTTAGGGAAGAAATAGAACAAGAAGTTTTGTCTGAGTCTAAAATATTTGCTAGCGAAAAAGAACATACCAAACACATATTGAGAATTATAGGTAAAACTCAGGATATAGGCAAAAGAAATCTGTTGCGCACATCGGTTGTTATGGAAAGTATCGGCGAAGATGGCGACGGTCAGCGTATTGATAATTTTTTCTTTAAACGCTTTAGAAATATACCGAAAAGCCATATTTACCAATTGTTACGCAGCGGTCAGGTGCGTGTAAATGGTAAACGCGTGAACTTTCATTATCGTTTGCAGGTGGGAGAGGTTTTGCGCATTCCGCCTATCAATAAAACTGAAAAGCAAAATGTCCGGCAACAGAAGATTCCTCAATCCAGGCATTATTCATTTCATGTGATTTTTGAAGATGAAGCATTGCTTGTCGTTGACAAACCGTCTGGGCTGGCTGTACATGGAGGAAGTGGTGTCAGTTTTGGGGTTATAGAACAATTGCGTGCTCAGAAGCCGGAACTCAAATTTCTTGAACTGGTTCATCGCTTGGATCGAGAGACTTCAGGTGTATTATTGCTTGCAAAAAAACGCAGCGCACTGGTTGAATTGCATCGGCAAATTCGTTCCGGTCAGACTGAAAAGCATTATCAGGTTATGGTAAAAGGCCAGTGGTCTAATAAAAAACAAAATGTAAAGTTGCCATTGATCAAGTATGTAACTGTTGAAGGTGAACGGCGTGTAGCGGTCGCAGATAATAAGCCAGGATCGGGTAAACACTATGGATATAAAGAAATGGACTCACATACTCTGTTTAACCTTATCAAAGCGTGGCAGGATTACAGCTTGCTGGATGCAGAACTTAAGACAGGACGTACGCATCAAATCCGCGTGCATCTGGCGCACTTGGGTTTTCCTATTGTTGGTGATGACAAGTACGGTGATTTTTCAGTTAACAGGCAGTTAGCGAAAAATCGAAGCGGATCACGCTTGGCCCCAGGGTTAACGCGAATGTTTTTACATGCGAGTAACATGCAGATTAAACATCCCTTGAGCGGGCAAAGACTGAAACTGACAGCACCGCTGCCCGCCGATTTGAAAACTTTTATCGATCATCTGGAATTGATCGAAAACTTAAATGAACGTGGATGACGACGTGAATTGGCAGATTATGCCTGCATTTCACCGTTCATTATCGGCCCTGATTGTCGTGTTGTCTTTGTAAATCATTGTATGCAAAACATCCCAAACATTTTCAACGATTTTTTCTTGAGCCGGTATTGTTGGATGAATACCGTCGGCTTGGAAAAATTCATGTTTTTCTCCAAATCCAGCCAATAAAAACGGAATTAGATCAATTTGATAGTTCTCTGCGAGTTGTGGATAAATATTCTTGAACTTCTGTGTGTAGGTCATGCCATAATTGGGCGGTAGCTGCATGCCGATAAGCAGTACGGACATGTTGTTTTGTTGACAGATCTTTATAATCGCTTCCAGATTTTCGTAGATTGTTTTGATTGCGGAGCCACGCAGACCATCATTGGCACCCAATCCAAGGATGACGATATCAGGGTTATGTGTTTTAAGTACCTGTTCGATACGATTTCGTCCGCCAAGTGTTGTTTCGCCACTTACGCTGGTATTTATAACCTGAAAAACGGGAGACAGGGATTGCAGCCGTTGTTTCAGCAAATGGACCCATCCGGCCTCGGTTGGTATACCATAGTTTGCTGACAGACTGTCTCCAAATATCATTATAGTTGTCATTTTGGCCGTCATTTGTTGATTGGGCGCTGCTGTTGCGCCTGTTATGACGAATAAAAAGAATATTAAAATTGCTAGGAAATTTTTCATGGTAAGTAATCTTGCTAATAAACCTATTTTGTGGACAAATGCGCTTACTAAACAGGTAAGCACCGGTGATGAAAAACTGACTATTCTAAAAAACATTAGCTTCGACGTGAATGCTGGCGAAGCCGTTGCAATCATCGGCGCATCCGGTTCGGGAAAATCGACCTTGCTAGGCCTGCTTGCTGGATTGGATATGCCCACTTCAGGTAAAGTTCATCTGGATGGAACGGATATTTTTACGCTGAATGAGGATAGCAGGGCGGCTTTGCGTGGGAAGATACTGGGTTTTGTGTTTCAATCATTTCAACTGCTTCCCGCTCTGACAGCGATAGAAAATGTAATGTTGCCGCTCGAACTTGCCGGTGTAAACTCAACCGAATCAACAGCCCGGAAGTTGCTTGAGCGTGTTGGTTTGGCTTTACGTTTGCATCATTATCCCAAACAGCTTTCGGGCGGCGAACAACAACGTGTTGCTATCGCGCGCGCTTTTGCCACCGATCCAAAGCTATTGCTTGCCGATGAACCTACCGGGAATCTCGACTCAGCTACCGGCGAACAAATTATCGAATTAATGTTCGAACTTAATCGTGAGCATGGTACTACGCTGGTGCTGGTCACGCACGATGAAACATTGTCGCAACGCTGTTCGCGTCAAATTCGATTGGTCGATGGCATGCTGGCGTAAGGTTCTGCTTTTCTCGGTCTCGATGATAAACTATATGCCGCCCTCCAATAATAGAACGCTTCCGATTGTGGAGATGGCTTCATCACTATTGGCAATATCAACTGCAAGCCATTTGCGCGAAATATCACCGCTTTCGAGTTGGGATTGGTAATAAGCGAATTCGGATTCGGTTGCCTGTCTTCCCACTGTTTGATTGTAAAGCGTTTGGATATAATCTGCATCATTCAGGTCGCGTAGATTTGTGTTGCCTTGGAACCAATCCAGAATAATGTTTGGATTCATTTTGCTGGCGATGGCTTCGCGTCCCAGCTGCCACTCTTCGATTGCGGCATCACGGTTAAAAAAAGTCTGAAATAAACGGCCGAGTATGCTCTCTGTTTGGCTATGTGCGAGCAGGACGTTCTCTCCGCTATCGAAAGCGATCATTTCAACATTTTTGAGACTGAGCATGGCGCCATCCTGCAATCTTGTAATTTCCAGTGCATCATTAATTTGTTCAATATGAACGTCAGTGCGGTTACCTGTCATTTGCAGCACATCATGTCCGCCGCCACCGTCTATATTCAAAGCTGGCCCTAAAGGTAGATAGCCACGATCATTGCTATTGCCGCCAGTGAGATTGCGCACAATATCCAGCTGTATGATATTTGGATTTTCGTCCAGCCCGGCAAGCAATTCTTCAGCTGTTTTTTCTCGTAAGTCGACGGCTTCGGGAAGATGTAGGAATGCATTCACAATATTGTCGGCATCTGCCCCGACCCAATCTTGCACGGCGTTGCCTTCAGCAGATGTCAAATCCCGGCCAAGCCAGGTTTTGACAAGATGATGCGCCGCTGCTTCAGCGACAGAATGGGCGACTGCAAGACTGCCGCCCTGTTCGAACTGAACAAGCTCGACATCGGTAAACGTGTCCTTTTCGCCACTGTTACTTGTAAGTGTAATTCGATTCTCACTGAGCCGGATTTGATAATCACTCAATTGACCTGTTTGTACGGCGGTGTCAAAACCTAGTCCACCGTTGAGTGCATCGTCTCCAGTGCCACCTGTCAGGATGTCATGACCAGCTCCGCCGAAAATGTTGTCTTTGCCGGCATCGCCAGAAGTTTGATCATCTCCGCCTAGACTGCCTATGGTGTCATCACCGCCACCGCCAAATAAGATGTCGTTGTCAGCGCCGAGAACAATAAATTGGCTAGCTTCATTACCCATAACAAAATTCTCACCGGTGCCGCCGACAACATCGACTGCGCCGATAATGGCTGCAAACGCGACATTATCCAGCTGGATAACAGTGCCGGAAGGGAGATTGGTGGCGTCGATAATCAAAGCCTGTTTGCCGTCACCCGATATATTTGGGCCAGTGATGATGATAGGTAAATCGGGAATTTGATCATTGCCGACGACTGGGGTAATAGTTTGTATTGAAACGAAATCATTTTCTGACAATAAAGCTATGAAATTCCGGCTGTGCATCGTCATTTCCAGTTGTTCATCGCTGCCGGTAACCGTTTTCTGTTCAATGCGCCTAATTAAATCAGTAAGTGCATCCTGTGTACGCATTGGCTCAGATTGGCCATTAGTGGCAAGGCCAACGCCTGTTGGAAGACTGACAGTCAGGGTGGGTTCTTCCGTGGCATTGATCAGAACAGGGATATCCGCATGCATATCCGATAAGGTCTCCTGATCTTCGGTACGAGTGCTTTTGACAACTGGAACGTTGAGTGTTACAGAATTATCTGCTTCAGATTGAATGTTTGCAGTGACGCCATCAATGACTTTTGTTGTTACTTTAATCGCAGGTGTTGTAGGTGTTGTAGGTGTTGTAGGTGTTGTAGGTGTTGTAGGTGTTGTAGGTGTTGTAGGTGTTCCGCCACCACCGGAAGAGGGTGCCGGAATTGTCGCAGCAATACCATTGCCGGTCATATCGGCCACATTGACAGTGACATCAGCACCGGCTGCCCAATCTTCAGCTGCCGCCAGATTATAAGTTGTTGCGTCATTAGAAGCCGTACCGTTTTTATTGATAAGCAGATTAACAGCCGTTTTGTCTGCTGCATTTAAGTTAAGCGTGAAAGCTGATGCGGAAGTGATTTCGACATTGGCGGTAGTAGTCAGTGTGTAGGTTGCGCCCCCTTCACCGGCAAAGGTAAATTTATTCGCGACAATGTCATTGGCTGCGCCGCTGGATTTCAAGAAGTTTGTGCCCGTTACCACCAGTACACCGGTACTGGTATTGTAGGTGGCCGAAGTAATAGTTGGCGCGACTACGTTGTTAACGGTAATACCATTGCCAGTTGCATCAACGACATTAACAGCAGCATCAGCGCCTGTAGCCCAGTCTTCAGCGGCGGCCAGATTGTAGGTTGTGCCGCCAGTCGATGAGATGCCGTTCTTATTGATAATCTGATTGACTACTGCTTTGTCTGTACTGTTTAATGTGATGGTAAACGCTGTGCCAGACGTAATTTCGACATCGGTGGCATCGGCTAGCGTATAGGTATCACTGCCTTCGCCTGTAAGCGTGAATTTGGATACATCGATATCGTTAGCTGCACCGTTTGCTTTTAGGAAACCGGTGCCCGTTACCATCAGTACGCCAGTACTGGCATCGTAAGTGGCCGAAGTGATGACTGGTGCGGCTACATTGCTGGTGGTAATACTGTTACCTGTCGTATCGGAAGTATTTCCTGCGACTGCATTGGTATTCCAGTCATCTGCGGCGGCCAGATTGTAGGTTGTTCCACCGGTGGATGATATGCCGTCTTTGTTGATAATCTGATTAATAGCTGCTTTGTCCGTAGCGCTGAGTGTAACTGTGAATTGTGTTGCAGAATCACGTTCTACGTCGGCTGAGTCCGTCAGCGTATAGTTGATATCCCCTTCACCTGTAAGCGTGAGCATGGAAACATCAATATCACTACTACTTCCATTGGCTTGAATGTCGGTGCCGGTAACAATGAGATCGCCGGTGTTGGCGTTGTAGGTGGCTGACGTTATTTTAGGATTGACAGATGCTGTTATCGCAGCTGTTGCATCTGCAATATTTGTAGCTGTATCTGCGGCAGTTAGCCAATTGTCAGCCGCAGCCAAATTATAGATGGAACCACTGGAAGAGGTGGTGCCTGTTTGATCCAACAATGTTTCTACATTGGTTTTGTCTGCGCCAGATAAGGTTATTGTAAACGATGTTGCTGAAGTAATTTCTGCATCTATAGTATTCGTAAGCGTATAAGTAGCATTGGCAACACCACCGGTGAACGTCAACATGGAAACATCAATATCGTTACTTGCGCCTGCTTTTTTAAACAAGTTGGCACCGGTGACGACCAATGTCCCGGTATTGGAGTCATAGGTTGCAGAAGTGATGGTTGGTGTTAGCACGTTACTGACCGTGATTCCGTTACCTGTTAGATCAG
>DOOY01000049.1 GCA_003514765.1 Nitrosomonas sp.
CGGTTTAATTCGGCTTTGGAAGAGCGATCAGGGATATTCAGTGCTTCTGGCAGCCAGGGTCAGATTTCGTGGAATATCGAGGGTGCGAAAAGAAAAACCAACGATATCAAAATACCCGGGCGCGCCGATCTTGACAATACAGACAGTGGATTGGGTGTAGTTAGGAACAGCGCTATAGATTCCAGCAACATTTCTGTCGGCACTTCTTACATCGGAGAGCGGGGTTATGTCGGCTTGTCTGTTTCACGCCTGGATAATTTTTACGGTATTCCGGGGCCGGAAGGCGCAAAAATAGACATGGGACAGACACGTTATGGTCTGTCGGGTGAACTGGATAATCCCATCAAAGGGTTTGACCAGCTTAAAATGCGAGTCAATTACAATGATTACCAGCATAATGAACTGGAAGGTGGCGGTGAGATTGGTACGCGCCTGAAAAACGACGAAATGGATGGCCGCATTGAATTGTGGCATGCGCCGATTGCCAGTTGGCAGGGTGCGTTAGGTGTGCAATTTCAACATCAGGATTTTTCAGCTAAAGGCGAAGAAGCCTTCGTGCCGTCAACACGGTCGCATACGGTGGGTGTGTTCATGCTGGAACAGTATCAATGGCGGCGCTGGCTGTTTGAGTTAGGAGGACGCCTGGAGCATACCTATCAAAACCCCTTGGATTCTGCGTTGTCTTCGCGTGATTTTAATCTATACAGTGTATCTGCGGGGGGTGCATGGGCGTTTTTCGATGGTTATCAAATCGATTTGACGGCGACACGGGGACAGCGCGCACCCATTATCAATGCATTGTATGCGAACGGTATTCATATTGCGACCAATACCTTTGATAGCGGTGATCAACAGCTTGGTAAAGAAACTTCCAACAATTTTGACCTCTCAATACAAAAAACAGATGGCGTCATTACAGGGCGTATCAATCTGTTTTATAACCATATCCATGATTACATTTTTCAACGCAACCGCGACAGCAATGGTGACGGGCTAGCCGATCGCGTTAATGATGAAGGCGAGTTAGACATCAATGGTCCGTTTCTGGTGCAGGATTTTGCTCAAACCCGTGCTCATTTTTATGGCCTTGAGGCGGAAGCGCGGATTATATTATTGCCTGAACGGCTCAATATGCGTTTGTTTACCGATATTGTGTACGGCAGGCTAAAAAATAATGGCAACATCCCCCGCCTGACGCCGCAGCGTTTTGGATGGGAAATGGATTATTTTCAGGGTAACTGGCAGGGGAATTTCAACGTGACACGTACTACCAGACAAAATCGTGTTGCCACGCTGGAAACCGAAACGCCGGGTTATACATTAATGAATGCTGAGCTCAGCTATCGCTTCAAGCGTGGCGAATCAGCTTATCACACCCTATTTCTGCAAGGCAGAAACCTGCTCGATGAAGATATGCGCGTGCATACCTCGTTTTTGAAAGATGTCGCGCCACTACCGGGCAGGGCGATTGTTGTGGGTATCAGAGGAACATTCTGATCAGCGTTCTTTAATGAACAGATGAAGCTTTTTATGCGCTGTCTTAAACGTTATATTACAAGAGAAGTGTACTAAGTTTGGGAAAGCGGAATAATTTTATCAATAGCTCACAAATTGCCATGTGACATTTAGAAGGGCATCCGTGGTAACCAAAATTGATGCTTCTGCTGGCAGTGTTGGCGATTCTTGAGCCAATGCACTGGCTGAAGCTTAAACGAAATTGAAGTCATACGGCATCGCGGTTCCTGGCGCAATATTAATGAAGTGGAATTTGCCGCCCTAAAGTGGTTTGACTGGTTCAACAATCGCCGGTTGCTGGAATTGATTGGCAATGTCTGCTGACAGAACTCGAAATGGCATATTGTCGTCAATTGGAAGAGTCAGCTGATGCAGCTTGACTCAAACAAAAAAGTCGCTGAAAAATCCAGGCCGATTCATGTGTATGATTTTCTACGGAATCAAGAATATTAAAGGTTTTTAACGAGAATTTAACATTGGGTATGTTATAAAAACCGCGTTGTAAAAAATATGGCGGTTAAAGCCAACGCTATGATATATGTAATTATGTGATGTAAATATCGAATTGTCTTTCAATAAAGAAACGGTAGGCTGCTGTGGTATGCGAATGGGGAAAAGATCAAATTTACAGATCCTTACGCATAGTTATTTTCTAATTATTCTTTGGGAGAAATTATGGATACTACTATGAAAATGAAAAGATTCGAGATAGTAATAAGAAAAGATAAATTTTCTAGAATAGCTAACTTATTGACCAAAACTGATGTGCGTGGCTATACTGTTATTAAACAAGCTGGTGGTTTGGGGTCTCGTGGTGTGGTAGATCCTGATGATGTGATTCTTGATGATGAGAATGTCATTGTTATTCTTGCCTGTCTGGAAGAGAAAGCACAAAAAGTGCTTGTCGAGATACAGCCAATACTGAAGGAATTGGGCGGCATGTGTCTGATTTCTGATTGTCTCTGGCTAGAAAGATCGGCAGTTTCTTATTAATTTCGGATATTCAAATAAGTTGTAACTAAGCAACCCTCGGCTATAAGTCGAGGGGTTGGAAGTTTCTAAAAACGATCTGTCAATTCAGATCATATTCCTTAAACTAATTTCAG
>DOOY01000048.1 GCA_003514765.1 Nitrosomonas sp.
GAGCCGGGCTTTTTAGGCGGCATCAAGGGGCTGGAACACCGGTATATGCAGGAATACACAGCCCGTTATTACCAAACCGGACACACCGAAATGATGAGCATGTTCACGGAACGGCTCATCGACAAGCAGCAAATGGATGCCGTTATTCAGCACGATCCCCAGGCTTTTGCCATCTTGCTTAAAACGCTGCGCCCAGGCGCACTCCCCAAATGGCCCTTGCAACGGCTGGGTTACACCTGAGCGGGGTTGGGCAGTTGCAATGAACGGGGCTGATCTCAGACAACAGCAACGCTGGTCATAATCCAAAGAAAACCGCCGAGGGTTTTTATGCACCGACCCAATCGGGGATGGCCGTTTGTCTTGTTCAGTTTCTTTTTGCTTCAAAGATTGCCTGCCCGTTTGCGGCTGGCGTGTAAAAAATTATTGTTTCCGGCGTCGAATGCGAATAATATGGATTGACCTGATCTGATGCTCTAAAAGGGGAGAGAGCATGATAGTGCCAGTGCAAAAAGAACCGGACCTGGCTATCGCCGGGCTGGCTTTAATCGTCATATTCGGACTGTTGATCTGGCATGACAAGCCGATCCAGAGCGACCGTCCCTTTGACCCCGCCGTCATGCAGCCGCAATACCCGCATACCACCGGTTATGCCTACGAAAGCTGGCTGTGGCAGGATCCGTTCAGTGTCGACTCAAGCGAATATATCCAGAAAGATCAATATCATATTGAACTTGATTTTTACAAAGGCGATAAATCCTCCTGGCCTAAATGGCTAAGGTTACGAAAAAAACTGGATTTGGAAGGGGATCATTACAGTACTAGAAAGACAAGCGGTACTGAAAAAGATTGGCAAGACGATAGTCTGTGTTCAACACAATTCGATGAACATCAGAGAAACTACTCCACTCTAAGAATACTGCTTTCACTGGTAAACGTTCGCCCCAACACCGTTGAAAACAAGGAAACCCGCGTCAGACACCGGTACGCTGTTACGGCCGGGCTCATAGAATCGCGATATTATCCTTCACAACCTGACCGCTTGTATTTTTGTTCCAGCCAAAGTGCAAGCAGTGACCGTGATCGTCAATTTGACGTGCGCTGGGAGCATTTCAGCGATGCAAATGAGGAAAATACTATTATTGTGGCTTGGGCCGATAGTGAAGTTTTTAAGAAAAATTTAGAGGGTAAAAATGTAGAAACTGTAAGTTTTACATCTGATATCAATCGATTATTTGCAAAAGACAAAGGAAAGGTTGACGATACTAGAGACAAAATAGATAAGATGAATTCTTCCCAACACAGTTCAAACGCCACAGGAGCCAAGCCTGAAAAAAACGATGAACATGTACAATTACCCCAAACTTACCAGTTGTTTTATGAAAAAAATTCGCAAGCAAAAAAGCAAAGTAATAAAAATTCTTATATTTTTGACTGGGCAGGCGCAATTGATACAACAGATAAACTTAAAGAGTTTGTTAAAGTTGTCCAGCCAGCGCAAACTGATAAAAAGCTATCTGAAAAATTAGTCAAGGAACTTAAAAACCGGGAAATAGACAAGCCGTCAGATATCGCCATTATAACCGAGCAAGATTCGAATACAGTACGCAATCTGGTTCAGGCATTTAAAAATGAACTTCCATGTACCAAGAACGACAACAAGGAAAATAGCGATCGCTCAGACGAAGAAACCAATCCCGAAAGTATAAGAGTTTTTTCCTATTTCAAGGGCCTGGACGCGTATCAGCAGGTCATCGACAAACGGAAACAGAATGAAGAATATCAGGCGGCTCAAAAATGGGAAGCACGGCTGTCTGCTACCGATCTGCACAATCCACCAGTTGGCCCGGCCCAATTCGATTACCTGCAGCGCATCGCAAAAGAAATCAGGCAAACTCATGACGTAATCGATTTAAAAAAACGCGTGGCGGGCGTCAAGGCCGTAGGTATTTTCGGCAGCGATTTTTACGACAAGCTGCTGATTCTGAAAGCGCTGCGCACGGAAATGCCGAATCTGCTTGTGTTTACCACCGGTCTTGATGCGCAAATGCTTCACCCGGAGCACTGGCGCTGGACCCGCAATCTGGTGGTCGCATCACCTTTTGGCCTGCGGCTCAATGAACGGCATCATCAGAAACTGTTTCCCGCCTTCCGGGATAGCCAACAGACTGAGATTTTCTATAATATCCGCAGTATTTTCAATACCGAGCTGCCGGAAGTATCAGAGATTCCTCCGCTGATAGTTGAAATCGGCCGAAATAGCCCTGTGCATTTGACGTTACCAGAGGAAAGCATATATTTTAGCAAAGACAAATTTGAATTAAATAATGAATGTAATAATTCAGGCGATTTCTCTACACAAATACCAGAAAGATCGGAAACACCAGAAACATCTATTCATCCAGACGTCACAAGTAACGAACAAACTGAAAATCGAATTGCGTTGTTATTTGGAATCGCGCTTACGCTTATTTTGATCATTACCGGATTCCGCCCGCACTCCGGCGCTTTGTTTTTTGTGCTGTTATTTTCCTGGATAGCGATGCTTGTACTTTCGTTGTGTGCTGTAACGGATGTGACAGGCGAGCCGCTCAGCTTTACGAATGGCATCAGCCTCTGGCCCACCATCTTTATACAGACGATTGCGGCCTTGCTGGCCATTGTCTTTATTGTCAAAGGGTTATTTATGCTTGAAAGCAATTTTGACCGTCTTACCCGGCTATACTTCAATAACAGACGCGATCTTAAAACACTGTGGCCCGATAAAGAACCAAGATCAATAGGAAGTTTTTTTAGCGTTAATCAGTCCAACGCGTCAAAATCATCGAATGGTAGTCAGGCAAATGTTGCGCAACCAGACAAATCAGAATGTAAACGAGAAAAGCAGCAGGATGATTCAAACAAAGAACCGAAGGCTTGGCCATTTTATTTTTTAGCTGGATTTTTAATCATTTTTGGCGGAGCTATCTATGGAGTTAATGACGCCTTTCCGGAAGGAATCATTACTTTTATCGTATGCGTGGCTTTGCTTGCAGCATTGATGATTATCTATTTTTGGATTGAGCTCGCTCGCCCATTCGCCATCAAAGCAATCAGATTCTGGGAAGAAACAGGCAATTACTATCAAGACAAGCAATCGAATATGACAAGCTATCTTAAAATAGGCGGCTTTTTAATCTTACTCTTTTTGATTTGTTTTTTTGTCTATGTACCGTATTTTGAACAAATTGATTCTGAAATATGGCCGGATAGCTCTTTTTGGCTTGCTGTCTTTGTCTGCATACTGATAACAATCGTTTGTTTTATTAGGGCTATTGACAGCTGTCATCCAGATGCAGCTGCTCAAACTGTAAACACCCAAAGATTCATAATCTTCCAGGAAGAAGACGGCAGTGGTTTATGGAGGGAATATTACCAGCATGGCCGGCCTGAACAAATATTTATTCGCGTCGCGGTGATGTGGCTGTTTTTCGCAATCATTGAAACCGCTCTGTTTTATCTGCTGCCGCCATGGCCGTCGCCCTGCCGGGGCGACACCTGCGGTCTTGGCTGGTTTTTCGGAATACTGGGTTTTATTTTGACCATGCTGCTGACTTTTTTTGTTTTGGACGCCGTACGGTTGAATTATTATTTGATCCACAAGCTGCGCACAAAACACCCGCTGCTGCAGGATGATGCGGTGTTACTGAATGCTGAAGGGTTAACTCAGGATGATATTAAAAAGTTTATTGGCGAACGAAAAGACAATCCGTTGGAAACGCTAGAAAAAATCGTAACATTGGTGGCCGAGAGAACGCTGGTGGCAGACAAGTTGATTTATTATCCGCTGCTGTGCATTATGCTGATGCTGTTTGCGCGCATCACGTATTTTGACAACCAGGATTTCCCGTTCAGCAAGGGTATTACCTTTGCCGCGGGTATTTCGCTACTGATTTTTTCCGGCTTCATGATCCGCTACGAGGCGCAAAAACTCAAACAGGACGCCATCAGCACCGCCAAGAACCTTATCGGCAGCGCCGATCCTGACGGTCATCTCTGCGTGAGAAAACTTAAGGAAATCAACGGCGGTATTTTTCAGCCCATGCTGGAACAGCCGGTCATGCGCGCTTTGTTGCTGATACTGGCATCCATCGGCCTGTTTGCCGGTGAATACCTGATGCTGGCAGGCTTTTCATAACAAAGCCTCGCCAAATGTCCTGCGGCGCAAACAGTCACGTGAATCCACGTAATAAGTTGTCATTCACCTGTCTATCAAATTTTACGACTGGACCCGGCACTTTGTCTTTACCATGGCAACCTAACCCAAACCGTTTTGAAATCCTGCTCAATCATCGACCTACTTTTAATGTTGTATATTCAGAAAACTTCAATATCAAACATTTGATGCTACGTTCCTGCTAACCCGATTCATCACTCTCACACTCAATCGGATATCCCGCCTCTCGCCAGGCTTTAATGCCGCCATCCATTGACAAAACATGGGTGTAACCCATTTGTTGCAATGCATCCGCGGCTAGAGCGGAGCGAAAGCCGCCACCGCAATACAATAC
>DOOY01000146.1 GCA_003514765.1 Nitrosomonas sp.
CTGGAACCGGAATTTTTTATGAGCCGCATTCTGCCTCAAGAATCGATGAAATCGATAAAATCCCGGATTATCAACTGGCTGGTCATGATTACCGCACTCACAGCGCTGGTGGCAATATGGCAATGGACGCCGTTAAAAGACTGGACATACATGCAATCGGCATCCCATGCACTGGCAGACATTCGCGAAACACCTGCATTGCCGGTATGGGTTGTAATGGGATTTATGCTGGCCGGATTTGTAAGGTTTCCCATTTCCTTGTTAGTGATACCGGCAGTATTTTTGTTGGGATTGCTGCAGGGTTTTATCTTTTCATTAGTCGGCGGCCTGTTAAGCGCGCTCGCGGTTTATGTGATCGGTACAAAACTCGATCGCAATACCGTTCGCAAACTGGCCGGTTCCAGGCTCAATCTTATCAGCAACAAGCTTGCACAACGGGGTATCATCAGTGTTGTGGCAATGCGCATTGTGCCGGCTGCACCGTTTACACTGACCAACCTGGTCGCAGGCGCCTCGCATTTTCATTTCCGTGATTATATCGTCGGCACCCTACTGGGTATGGCGCCGGGTTTATTTGTTGTTTCATTGATCACCAGCCTCGCGCTTGAAGCGATTGATAACCCGGCAACAGAGAATCTGATTTGGCTCGCGCTTGCGGTCGCCATTGCTTTCGCCGCTGCGTATATATTGATGAGCTGGATAATCGGCAAAGCCGGATATCAAAATAAAACCTCAGAAAAAGATGCAACCCCTATCGTCAAAGAGGCCTGAAATTACTTCACTGACACTGGCAACGTACAATATTCATCGCTGCATCGGTACCGACGGCAAATTCAAGCCCGCACGCATCATTGAAGTTATCAAGCAACTGGACGCAGATGTGATTGCCTTGCAGGAAGTGGAAACCGTACGTGAAGAAGGACTGGATTTGCTTGCGCAGTTAAGCCGCCAGACCGGCATGCAGGCTGTTGCCGGCACGACCATGTTCAGCGACACCGCCGACTATGGCAACGCCCTGCTGACACGGCTTGATATTGAGGAAATACAGCGCGAAGATATCAGCATCCAGGGGCGCGAACCGCGCGGCGCCATTTGCATCAAGACGAAGCTGGCAAATAAAGACATTCGCGTAATCGCCACACACCTGGGGCTACTGCCAAGCGAACGCCGCGCGCAAGTGAAACAGTTACTGAAAATGCTCGAGCAAAATGCGACCGACATTTCCGTACTCATGGGCGATTTGAATGAATGGTTTCTATGGGGACGTCCGCTGCGATGGTTGCACAAACATTTCGATAAAAACCTCGCAATCCCCACTTTTCCATCACGCTTTCCTATACTGGCCCTGGATCGCATATGGGTGGAACCGCAATCCTGTCTGCAGACAGTCACCCGTTACAATAACCAGATCACGAAAAAAGCTTCCGACCACCTGCCACTCAAGGCGGAACTAATGATCTGAACAACGATATCTTATCTGCACGGAAAAAAAACTATTAACATAGTTAATAACGATTATCTAAAGAATCCTATATCGTAACAATGCGTTTTATTCATTTAACAAATCGAAGGAGAAACAATATGAACTGGGATCAAATAAAAGGTAATTGGACACAAATGAAGGGACAGGTACAACAAAAATGGGGCAAACTGACCAACGATGATCTTGATGTGATTGAGGGTAAACGTGAAGAGATGATCGGGAAAATTCAGGAACGATACGGAATCACCAAAGAAGAGGCGCAAAAACAAGTCGATGATTTTTCCAACAATTGCTAACGTAAAGTGCAATCCAAAAAATAAAATATACTAATCCACCCAAATCTGAAATTTTTTTGATTTGGGTGGATGCTGAGCACTTAAATTTTTTAAGCAGATTTCTGGAAGCAGCTTATCCACACATGGAGAAGTACAATGATTAATTTGGCCATTACATTTTTAATAATAGCTATAATCGCAGGGTTATTGGGTCTTACCGGTATTGCGGGCATTGCAGTTGAGATGGCCTGGATATTATTTGTTGCAGGGCTTATTTTAGCGGTAATTTTTTGGATAATCGGGCGACGGCCGCCACCTGTGTAATTATTTCCAAACCAAACCAGACTTTGTTATTTTTTAACCATGTCACGAATGCTATTGATCCGGTCTACGAGGCTTTAAATTCCGATAAACAGTCAGTTTTTGCCAATATATTACTGTTTTTGCTGTATCGTGGAAGCAAAGCCTGATAGCCCTGATCAAACTATCAGTCAGGCATGCCTGATATGCATCCATTTCAAACATAGTGATCTTTTAACACAATCAAACTTGAACAACCCTATCCAATAACCGGCTCACTACCGACTAAAATCGACAGGCTCGCATCTCACCACAGCCAACCATATTTAACGATCATGCGTGCACACTGTTTTTGTTATTAACAACAGCGCAGATACAGTTTTAACAATACCGGCCTGTAACTGAATAAAGGAAAAACTTATGGATTTAATACGTATCATATTCGCAATATTCATCCCGCCGTTAGGTGTGTTTTTGCAAGAAGGTATTGGAAAACATTTCTGGATAAATATTTTACTGACACTGCTTGGATACATTCCGGGTATTGTGCATGCAGTCT
>DOOY01000083.1 GCA_003514765.1 Nitrosomonas sp.
TCAAAATTGATGAGTGGCGAGAACAGGCTGACGTGTACTATGTTTATCTGTTTTATAACCGGCACTCCGGTAGTAAGAGTTATCGTCCGAACGGGTTTGAGTTACTGCCTATCAATCTTCACCGTTTCCACCGTCTGGAGGAAGAGACCTGGCCGTCGCGCTGTTTGCCCGCTTTTAGTATTGACCGCGAATTGCTGTTTACCCGTTTACTGCGGCAATATCTTTTTGTCACACTATTCCGCGCATGCGCGGAATCCCAGGCAAGCGAACATACCAGCCGGTTGTCGGCAATGCAATCCGCGCAGCGTAACCTCGATGAGCGCCTGGAAGAAGTGACAATGCATTATCGGCGTGCGCGTCAGAATGTTATTACCTCGGAGTTGCTGGATGTGGTCGCAGGTTTCGAAGCGATCACGGGTAATAAATCGTAGCGCGGATTCATCCAATTCAAAGTTGGTTTTTTCCCGGTCAGGATGCGGTTTTATTATTTTCTTTGTTTTTCCTTTGATAGCGAATCGTTGCGGCTCAAATGTCCGCTGGATATCAACCAGTTAATCGGATATTCTTATACTGTGTTGCGGAGGCGTATAAACAGGCGTTTCCCCATTGTGTCACGACAATAAATGCATATTTAGCTGCAGAAAATATCCAGAATCAAAGAATTACGGCGTTGTTCAGCTAAAAAAGTATCGTTAGAAATCGCTAAAACTGAGGAGTTAAAATGCTTGAAATCATTATTGCAATTTTATTGATTTATGCATTGTTTGCCAGCGTGGTCAGCGGAATTAACGAAATGATCGTTCAAATGTTTGCGATGCGCGGTCGAATTTTATTCGAAGGCATTGTCATGATGTTGGGAGAATTACCCAAAGACACCGGAGCCGGTATTAAAAGCTGGTTTAAGAAAGCGTGGCATAAACTTGGATTTGGCGTGGATCAACACGCCCATTTAACCAAGTCGCTATACGAGCATCCACTAATCGATACGTTATCCCCACCAGGTAGTTCGCGGCCTTCCTATATATCTGCTGCGACTTTTTCCACGGCGCTTGTGCAAGTGCTGTCCAACGATGGTTCGTTGGTGATGCTAAGTCAGAAACTGGATAACCGTACTACTCCCTTGGGTAAATTACTCGGTCCCATGCTTGATGAAGCCAATGGCGACCTGGAGAAATTTAAAACCAAAGTTGAAAATCATTTTAATGCGGTAATGGACAGAGTGGCTGGTTGGTATAAACGCCGTGCTCAGGTTGTCATTTTCTTGATTGGACTTGTCCTCGCTGCTTTTTTAAATGTTGATACCATATACATAGCACAACAACTGCAAAGAAATCCGGCGCAAGTTGAAACGCTTGTGCAAGCGGCAGAGAGACTCTCATTAAAGGCGGATGAGGTTGAAACAAATTTGCCGTCTTTCCACAACAATAGCCCTATGGATCAAGACAGCAATGCGAATGAGCAAAGGAAATCCATTGAGGACGATTTTCTGAAAGAAGTGCAGGAAATCAATCATAAGATTGATGAATTTAAGCATTTGGGGTTGCCAATCGGCTGGGATTTATCTGGGAAATCAGATGCATTGTTACTGCCACATCAAGATGTACGATTTTTCTGGCTTGGCTGGTTTCTGACGGCGCTGGCCGGTGCGCTTGGCGCGCCATTCTGGTTTGACGCTATCTCTAAACTGTTTGCTGTACGTGGAACCGGCAAAAAGCCGGAATAAACTGCAGCGTCTGCAGTATCTTTCAAAGCGCACAACTTAAACAGTTCCTGCAGACTCGTTTAATGACGATTGCTGCAGGAACTGTTACGTATGAGCTAATAACACCCACGGTTATCAAAAAAATACCTATCGGAAAAATGTTGTATCAGTCCACCAGGTATAATAAAACAACCTTGCTATCTTTTTTCGAAGCCGCCCTTGCTCAGAGAAGTCCTTGATGGCCTGGACGGGCGTGCAAAATTAGCATTGAATCCTTGGGGCTTGCCATAGGCTGAAGGCGTGCGCTTGCGTTTTTGCTGTGCAGGCGTGGTGGGTTTTTTAAAGCCGCTGTTACGCTGATTAGGTTTAAAGCGCGGTTCGAGGCCGGGTATGATATGGGAAGCTATCGCTTGCCCCGTGTAACGCTCTATGCGTTTCAGATGTATGCAGTCCCTGTTAGATGCGAATGAGACAGCGGTGCCGGCGGCACCTGCACGCCCTGTGCGTCCGATACGATGCACATAGTCTTCGGCAAATTTGGGTAAGTCAAAGTTAATCACATGGGTAATATCCGAAACATCAATTCCTCTAGCCGCGACATCGGTCGCCACCAGTACGCGTAGCCCACCTTTTCTCAACTTGGTCAATGTTCGATTACGTTCGCGCTGGTTCATGTCTCCATGCAAGGCTGCGGCCGTGTGTCCTCTGGCGTAGAGATTATCAGCAAGCAGGTCGGCATCACGCTTGGTCGCTGTAAAGACAATTGCTTGCTTAAGGGTTGCATCTTGCAATACATGGTCCAGTAATTTGTTTTTATGAGAAAGATCGTCTACATAGTGCAGGCGTTGCTCGATGTTGTCGAGTCTTGCTTTCTGAGAAGCAATTTGAATGCGTTTGGGTGATTTTAATAAACGTGCGGCGACCTTATCGATTGCACCATCCAGTGTTGCCGAAAACAATACTGTTTGTTTGTCTTTGGGTGTGGCGGATGCAATTTGCTCTACGTCGGCAATAAATCCCATGTCGAGCATTCGGTCTGCTTCGTCCAGAATCAGCATTTGCAAGCGGGAAAAATCGATACGGCCACGTTGAATGTGATCAATAAGCCGTCCTGGTGTGGCCACCAGAATATCGACTGGCTGAGACAACAATTTATTTTGCAACGGATAAGGCATGCCGCCAAGTATGCTGATGACTTTGGTGCGCGGCAGAAATTTGCCGTATTTTTTCGCTGCATTTGAAACCTGCTCAGCCAATTCGCGTGTGGGTGTGAGAACCAGTACGCGCGGTCCGCGGCTGCGTATTTTTGATGGTTCCGCCAGATGATGAAGTGCAGGCAGCATAAAAGCAGCTGTTTTGCCCGTGCCGGTTTGTGCGGATGCGATGATGTCAGCACCGGATATGAGTTCCGGTATCGCCTGCATTTGAATCGGTGTGGGTGTTGTGTATCCTGATTCTTGAATGGCTTTAATGATCAGGGGATTTAGATTGAGATCTTCAAATGACACAATATTTTCCTAAAAAAGTGAGAGAGGCGCACTTGTCAACCAGACATAACATATGAATGGAATATTACCAGCGCATAATAATGCATCGCCACTAACCAGAGTTGCCATAAATATAGAAAAATATACTTAGGAAATATTGAGAATCTGAAGAGAGGTCAGGAAACGATAAAATAAAACCGGAATAACTGAGATGCGCAATTAAGTAATCAAATAGTATAACAGAATATTCTTTCTATATAACACTATTTGTTGTTAACCGAATTGCTCGAATTGCTTCACTATAAAAGTGACTAATCGGGAACTAAAAAGTCTCCGGAAAAGTCGGGTCGATTCATGTGTCATTCTCCTTATTTTTTGCAATAGAGTTCGCACAAACACCTTTACCTTGGCCTCGGAGATTTCGACAAGATCAATCCTGTGCATCAACGGTCAGATACTCAAAGTCCGCTATTCTCGGATCGGGTCGCCCGAAAAGGTCCAGTTTCAACTCCGTTCGCTCTTCAGCCGTGAACTTGTAGGGAACTGCAGCATAGGCGGCCTCGATAACCTCCTCGAAATTCTTGTAAGGTAGATCGAAAACCCGGCCAGCGAATTTCAAATAAGAAGCATTGACCAATACCTGCGCACCGGATGGATGCAATACCGCTGTGTCAATAAACCCATATGCTGGAGGTACGCCGAATTTCGCCTTCAGGTTTGGAATCAGGTCTGGAACAAGATCGGTGAAAAACAAGAGAGAACCCTTTTCTACGTCCCAAGCTCGGAGTGTAAGATCCTTTCCGCCTA
>DOOY01000185.1 GCA_003514765.1 Nitrosomonas sp.
CTTCCAAAGCCGAATTAAACCGCCCCTCAAACTGGCCTTGCGTTGATTTATACAAACGATCGGGCATACGATCAGTAATAACATTGACAATACCGCCAGAGGCGCCACTACCATAAAGCAATGTTGCTGGTCCGCGCAGAATCTCAATCTGCGATACATTGAGTGTCTCGGTAGCGACAGCATGATCCGGACTGATCACTGAAAGATCGCCCATGCTGACACCGCTTTCCAGTACCCGGACACGCGAACTGTCCTGGCCACGAATAATCGGACGGCTGGCGCCCGGCCCAAAACTGCTCGAGGAAACACCTAATTCACGCGACAGCGTATCACCTAAGCCGGCTTCGCGTTTACGTCTCAAATCATCCCCCTGCAAAACCCTGTCAGGCTTGACCCAATAGGGCTCCGACTGTTGGTTCGCCGGCGCTGTGACGATTACGCCGGGCAATTTGGTTACATCCACAGCCGCTTGGGCGAACACCAAAGGCATATCGGCGGAGAAAATGACGGAAAACAAAACAAGCAGTTTTGAAAAATGATTATTACAATGCACTTTTGTTATGCTGGATTTGAGTTTTGAGTGCTTCACTTGTTGTCGGGTCGAGTAAAATTATCCAAAAATAATGCAACACTGTTGCATTTATAGTCCTGGCATTTATTAAAAATTGGTAAATAATTTAAACTATATACAGAAAACAGACGTGCGCTTGATCAGGTGGCGACTACCCTGCTGGTGACTACGATTACGGTCAGTTATATCTGTCGACCAATCACAAAAAAATACGAACTACGCATTCAAACACATTTTGCACACAAGCCCTTGACTGTTAATTCTATCGTTTGGAATCGATAGCCTGCCGGCAATATCAGATGATTTCCTGACTGACGGCCCGATGGCAAATCTTCCAAACAAACAACTTTTGCACAATTCATGCACTTAAAGTGGGCATGCTGGTGCGTATAAGCATCATGATTGACATGAAATCGCCATACATGATCATCGCTTGTAATCTTGTGAATTAAGCCCCGATCCGCGAGCCATTGTAATACTCGATACAACGTAACGCGATCAGGCTGATGACCGGGGATACGCGCTTCAATTTCACGGTGCGTAATCGCCTGATCTTCAGCCAGCAATAACGCAAGAATTCTTACCCGGCTATCAGTCGCCCGGCCACCCTTCTTACGAATCATTGCTTCTGCTGCACTTTGATAGGTATGCGACATATGGGTAATTCAATGAGTTAGCGTCAACATGTTATCGCAACACAGTTGCACTAATTGTATTTTTTTCCCGCCAAATAACAACAAGATTTTGTTGATAACCGATAAAAAATGACACCGGTTAATAAAAACGGGCATCAGTTAACAACCAACGCCTTTTATTTGTTGTTAACAATCTTTCCGAGTTGAGCCATACCCATCTTAACACCTTGTTAACATGTGGTTAGCATTTTATTGATACTCACAACAATAGACTAGCAACGAAAAAATCAATCAAAGGGTTTCAGTTTGTTTGATGCAATGTGCCAATATTCGTAAACAGATGCCTCACCTACAAACAATAGTGGTAAACAGAGATTTTAATTTTCGCACATGTTTCTGAGAATTGGCCCTTTTTATTTTTTACACCTAATCATAGTGGGGGCAATACATGAGATCAAAAAAGCTACAAAGAATGTATTTGATGATTTTGTTTATTTTAGGTTGCACATGGATCAATATCGCATTTGCCATAGAAAAAGAAACCACGGAAAATAAGCGCCCAAAAAAATCGATCGTTGTTAAGGAACGCACATTGCTCGCTGCGACCCCACCCGCTGTTTCCGCTTCCGAATTACATGGCGCGGAAACGGCAGGTTTTTTTCTCGGTGATTTTGATCGACTAACCAGACTTATGGAGGAACATAAAACACCGCTTGCAGCCATGGCACCGGACTGGCTTAATATCGCTATCGAACACAGAACACGTTATGAAACATTTGATAACGGTTTTACCAGTGCCATTCCCGGCGATAATGAGCAGATCCATCAGAGAACAAGATTCCTGTTTGAAATCGAAAAAATACTAGACCCACTCCGGTTTACGCTTGAACTTACAGACATGCGCGCTCCGATGGCGCATCATGGCCAAGACCGCTCAAACGTTTTTGCCAATCATTTTGATTTTACGCAACTGCATGTTGATCTGGTAACCAACAACTTTTTGGGAACAGGTCATGCTGCACAGTTTGAAGTCGGACGCATGGTACTGGATTTTGGCGAAGGCCGTTTGGTAGCTGGTCATCGTTGGGGCACATTGACACCGACATTTGATGGTATGCAATTTAGACTGGGAAATGACCAGGCCGGATGGGGTCTTAGAGTATTTGGCACTCGACCTGTGAATCGGGAACCAACAAAGCTGGATTGGAATACGCCTGAAACCTATTTCTCAGGCGCACAAATTACAAACCGGAATCTTGCATGGGCAAACGCGGATTTATATTGGTTTCAACTTAACGAAGGCAACAAAGGAAGAAAGCGTGAAATTTCAACGACGGGTTTCAGACTTTTTGCCACGCCATCAAAGGGCAAACTGGATTATGAAATTGAATCCATGTATCAATTTGGTGCAGTAGACGAATCCAATTATTTTGCACACCGTCATCACGGAGAGATTGGATATAGCTTCAACACGAAGTGGCCCACACGGCTCATTTATCTATTTGACTATTCATCGGGCAATAAGGATCCACGTAAGAATTTTGATTTCTTGTATGCAAAACGCCGTGTTGAATTCGGACCAACGGGTATCTTGGGTATTTTCTTCCCTTCCAATATTTTTTCGCCTGCAGGCTTTCGTGCGACTGTCTCACCAACACCTACTCTCAGGTTCATGGTGTCTCATCGCGCATTCTGGCTGGCTGACAAGAATGCCGCATTTGTCGGCAGTGGCCTGCAAGACCCAACAGGTCAGGCCGGAAGCTTCCTGGGAAATCTTTTTGATCTCAATTTGAGGTGGGACCCTCAAACCAGCTTTTTAAAACGCATGAGTCTGGATGTTGGTTTTACCCATTTATTTAAAGGGTCTTACTTTAAAAGAGTAGCCCAAAGTCCGGGCACACAGGATACAAACTTTGGATATACCATGCTTACTTTCAAATTTTAACAATCCGTTAAAAATATGAGGTGCTTTTAACATTTGTTAAGTAATCCAAATTCAAACTATTGTTTGCCATGCCTGATTCTTTTCTGATGGTACATTAATGAAGACAAATACTAGATTATCAGGTGCCGAGCAGAATTGAATCAGGCCTCCACAATTCATTCTCATCTCTTCATCACTGGTGGTTGTTTGAATCGGCGCGCATGATCAAATTCACCAGCAAAGTCCTCACAATGACCTAAATTTATGCTTTGATTCGAGCCAATGTTTTGGTTAGAAGGCTTCAGGTATATGTACTCTGGATTCGCTTTTATTTGTAAATACATTAAAGAATGTATTTAGCTTACCTTAATGTTGGGTTAACATTAAATGTTATTTATATTCAATATATTATATAAATAACATCGTATTCATACATTCTTTCACACTCAAATCGTGATCCGCTTTAACACATTTTTAACATACCGTTAACGTTTCTTTGATACTTGCCATATTAGTCTGTAAACAAGAAAGAATTAGCAAAAAAATCAGGGCTTATTTCAGTGCATTAAGAGTGTTTCAACAAACAAATTCGCGTCTATAACTGTGTTATCTCCTGAAGGCTTGATATTTTTGCACTTTCTTAAATTCGTCATTTTGATGCTTTGCATAAGGAATAATATAAGGAACAATTATCATGGATTTAATAGACCAGTTTATATACAACTTCACACATAATCTATTCAAACCAATACTACTTTTTTTCTATCTGGGATTTCTAATTCCAATACTCAAAGTGCCGCTTGAGTTTCCGCCCGCGCTTTACAAAGCCTTAACAATATATTTGTTAATCGCAATTGGATGGCATGGCGGTGAAGAGCTTGCCGAACTCACGCCAGACAATTTACAAGATGCGGTCGGATTCATGATTATCGGTTTTACTTCCAATTTCATCATCGGCGTTGCGGCCTACTATGCACTCCGCAACATGACACGACTGAGGAAAATTGATGCGGCAACTGTCGCTGGCTATTATGGTTCGGATTCGGCAGGAACTTATGTCACCGCGGTTGGCGTACTAGTGACCGCCAATATCGCCTATGCGGCATATATGCCGGTCATGCTTGCCGTGATGGAAATTCCGGGCTGTCTTGTTGCGCTGTATCTGGTCTCAAAGATGCGGCATTCAGGGGTAATGGATGAAAATGGTACGATGCCTGGAGAACCTGGATACGACCCTATTTCAGGTAAAGTACAGGAGGTAAAACACCACGGACAATCACAACAGATTTTCAGTAAAAAAGTCTTGCATGAAATCTTTTTCAACCCGGGACTCTACTTATTGTTTGGCGGTATCGTTATTGGTTACATCTCCCGGTTACAAGGAGTACATGTGACCGAAGCAAACGATAAATTTTTTGTTGTTCTGTTTCAAGGTGTCCTGTGCCTGTTCTTACTCGAGATGGGAATGACGGCTTGCTCACGACTCAAAGACTTGAAGCTCGGAGGTAAAGGATTCATTGCATTTGGTCTCATTGCGCCAAATGTATTTGCTACGTTCGGTATTCTAGTAGCACATGGATACAGTATGTTTTTGGGCCAACCATTTGAAGTAGGTACCTATGTCCTTTTTGCAGTTTTGTCAGGAGCAGCATCATATATCGCAGTACCAGCAGTCCAACGGATTGCCATACCAGAAGCAAGCCCTACCTTGCCATTGGCTGCATCGCTTGGTTTGACATTCACCTACAACGTCACTATCGGCATTCCCGTATATATCATGCTCACAACGGCAGTGATAGCAGGGATGCCTGTGAACTAGCTTTAGCTTCTAAAAAAACGAGGATGTTTTTTTACACATTTCGCTCCAAAGTGTCATGGTTTCGTATGATTAAGCATACTTTCCCCTCAGGATATTGCGCACCTGAGAATGCTACACGATTCGGGCCATGACACTTTTTTTCAATTATTTTGTTTGTTTAATGGCTGTTTTGAACAACTGCTCTATAAAGATATCGTGAAACCAAGTAGGACATAGTCCAGTTACACACATCACCATTATATGATTATCTTCTTTACAATAACTTGACAAAGCTTTAGTTATACTGAGATCAGTGCCGAATACTGCCAACTACAAATGAAACATTAGAAAGTGCATTCATGATTTATTCTGAGCACAGAAGCCATTTTAGTGAGTGTCTGTCGTCAGTATCCATCACTGCTTGGAATCAAATGATTATATGATAATGAAACATTAGGAGTGCATTCATGAATATTCTTATTGTAGAAGACATTCAGGATATTGCTGCCAGCATTTATGACTATTTGGAAACATCCGGGTATACCATTGATGCGGCAAGCGATGGAATAACGGGTTTACATTTGGCAGCTACGAAGGATTATGACGTTATTATTCTGGACTTGGGTTTGCCTGGTATTGATGGCGTCGACCTATGCCGCAGGCTTCGTCAAGATGCACAGCGGACGGTACCGATTCT
>DOOY01000204.1 GCA_003514765.1 Nitrosomonas sp.
GCATGTACCGAGTGGCGGCCGACTGACACGCAAGGAAATTGACGACTACACGCAATTTGTCGGCATTTATGGCGCCAAAGGGCTGGCCTACATCAAAATCAACAAACTTAACGACGGACAAGCGGGGCTGCAATCCCCTATTCTGAAGTTCCTGCCGGAAGACACGATTCAAACCATTCTTGAACGTACCGGCGCAAAGGATGGCGATCTGATTTTCTTCGGTGCGGACAAGGCCAAGATTGTGAACGAAGCACTCGGGGCATTACGCATTAAAATCGGACATCAGCATGGCCATGCCGAATCCGGCTGGCGGCCGGCCTGGGTGGTTGATTTTCCGATGTTCGAATGGGATGAGGAAGAAAACCGCTGGCAGGCATTACACCATCCGTTCACCTCGCCTGCTGACGGTCACGAAGATTTACTGCAAAACAAACCTGGAGAAGCATTATCAAAAGCCTATGACATGGTGCTAAACGGCTCTGAAATTGGCGGCGGCTCGGTGCGTATCCATCGCAACGAGGTACAATCAAAAGTATTTCAGGCGCTGGGCATTTCAGAAGAAGAAGCAAAAGAAAAATTCAGCTTTCTGCTGGAGGCATTGCAATATGGCGCACCGCCCCACGGAGGCATCGCATTCGGACTTGACCGTATTGTAGCGCTGATGACAGGTTCCGAATCCATTCGTGATGTCATCGCCTTTCCTAAAACGCAACGGGCACAATGCTTATTAACCCACGCACCCGATACCGTTGACGAAAAACAACTCAAGGAATTGAATATCCGTCTGCGCAAAACGGAACAGCCTAAAAATTGATGGTTTGATAAATAACGGCCGGCATGTTTAATGTATAAAATCCCTGTATCCGTTCTGGTTGTTATCCATACACAAGATTTGCAAATACTTTTACTTGAACGCGCAGATCACCCCGGATACTGGCAATCCGTTACAGGCAGCCAGAACCAGGGCGAATCGCTTCGGCAAACCGCACTTCGTGAAATCGCAGAAGAAACGGGCCTGAATCCGCTTGATTATCAACTTTCAGACTGGGAGACACAAAACCGGTTCGAGATTTTCAAAGAATGGCGCTGGCGTTATGCACCGGACGTCACGCATAACGCCGAACATGTTTTTAGCCTCTGCCTGCCCGGGAAAAAGCCCGTCGAAATTGCGCCAGCAGAACATCTCGATTACCTCTGGCTGCCCTGGCAACAGGCCGCCGCCAAAGTATTTTCCTGGAGCAATGCAGAAGCAATCCGCAACCTGCCCCTGCGCAAAACCGATATCAGCCAATTCTCCTTTTCCCCGACCTGATCAGAAACACACACGCGGCGAAAAATTACACGCTAATTCCGTATAATTTTGACATATTAATGGATTGACTCAGCACTTCCATATTGGGCATAGCAGCATACGGGACAACACCCAGCAAAGGACAATCAAGCCGCTTTCGCAGCGCGGCAATGTTTTCATCCAACACCAAAGTGCCCGGATCAATACAATTGGCCACCCAGCCCGCTAAAGGCAAGCCAATCTGCTGGATTGCCCGCTGCGTTAATAACGCATGGTTAATACATCCTAACCGCATGCCGACGACCAGAACCACCGGCAACCCCAACAGTTTCGCCAGATCTGAAGTATCCTGCCGCTCATTGACAGGCACCAGGAAACCACCCACACCCTCGACAATAATGCATTCCGCACTTTTTTTGAGCTGATGAAATGCAGTGTGGATTTTTGCCAAATCAATTTCAACATCTTCTTGCCGGGCGGCAATATGCGGCGCAACGGGTGAATTTAACGCGTAAGGATTCGTCCATTCATATGGAACGTCCACGTTACTGGCTGCACGCAGCAACTCCACATCCAGCCATTTTCCGTTATCTTTTCCGGCGGCAATGGGCTTCATCCCGGCAACTGTTTTATTTTGCACTGCAAAAGCGTGTAATAGCAAGCAACTGACAAATGTTTTGCCAATGCCTGTATCGGTTCCGGTTACGAAAAAACTTCCGGTCATGCTAGCTCATAATGATTTGTTTACGGATTTCTGGCGTTATCACTGATTGTTTCGGCGGCAGTTTCCAGGCATGGCCATAAATGACTTCAAAAGTTGCCGGCAGCTTGCCTTTTGACCGCAAAGTTTCATACCGGTCAATTACTTTTTTCCATCTCATCTTACCCGTCAGGCCCTGCCGTCTGCCTTGCGTGACATTATGTGCGCCTATCGCCTTGAGGTCGCGCATGACACGCATGACATCATCATAAGTCAGCGTTATATATTCCATATCCATAACAGGCGTGGCAAAACGGTTATGTACCAGGAGGTCGCCAATGTCATGCATATCAATAAACCGATTGACATGTATAAAAGCATCTTCATGGCCAAAAGCCTGTCTTAATTCCTGCAAGGTATCCGGTCCGAAAGTACTGAACATAAAAAGACCGTCTGTTTTTAAAATACGATTAACTTCACGAAAAGTTTTATCCAGATCATTACACCACTGCAGCGCCAGATTTGACCAAACCATGCCGACACTCTCGTCTTTGACAGGCAAACGCTCCATATCGGCACACAGATAGTGTGTTTGTTTTTTTTGAAACGGCCAGAAACGTTGCCAGCCTGTCGTTACCGGTCGCGCAGACTGCAACATGGCCAAAGCGATATCCACCGCCACCAGACGGCTTTTCGGATAACGCACACTGAGTTTTTGTGTACCATACCCCGTTCCACTTCCCGCATCCAGAATCGTATCCGGAACATATTTGATATATTCCAGGCGCGTAAACATGCGGTCACTGACTTCCCGCTGCAAAACTGCGGCCTGATCATAACTTGTTGCAGCGCGCTCAAAAGCATTGCGCAATTGGCGTTTATCCAACCAATACGCATCACTCATTGAAACAAGCCACAAATTTTTCGGGGTCCGTTAAAAAGGGCGCATGACCGCAGCGGGGGAATAGCACTAACCTGGAATTTTTCAGTTGTTTATTCATCCAATCCGCAGCGCAAGGATGCGTTATCACATCATTTTCACCATGCAACAATAAAACCGGTTGTTCAACACGGTGCAATTTTTCCCGCATATCATTTGTTTGCAAAATTAAGAGTCCTTCTCGTAACGTATTATAGTCAGGTTGTTCCCGTTCAAAAACATATTCACGGAGTTGCGCCAGGGTATCCGTGATATTTCGTCCGCCATTGATTTGCAGCGTCAGGAAACGATTAATCGTTGCCCGGTAATTTTGATGCAGGTTTTCCAAAAAGAATTGCAGAAACTTAGTCTCCATTCCCCATGGCCAGTCGCGCCGTTTTACAAAACAGGGGGTAGTGGAAACAAGCACCAGCTTGCTAACACGCGCAGGATTGTTTAACGCCAGCGCTATCGCTATTTGTCCCCCCAACGACCAGCCACAGATAATGCTATTTTCAGGCAATCTGTCTTGAATAATACCGACCACATGACCGAAATCACCCAGCTTACAGGCGGAACTAAATCCATGACCGGGCAAGTCCAGCAAATGTACGCGAAAGCGCAACGCCAGCCAGTCACGGACACCTTTCCAGACACCGCTGTGCATCGCCCAGCCATGCAA
>DOOY01000219.1 GCA_003514765.1 Nitrosomonas sp.
TAAATACAGTAGTTGTAGAAATCAATTCGCTTCTTCATTAACGCGGCCAGGTCATTTACGGTTAAAATAGCGCATTTGAATTCAGAGAGGTTATGTATGTATCGTATTGCACCCAGTATTTTATCGGCCAATTTCGCTAAACTTGGCGAAGAAATTACCAGTGTGGTTGACTCAGGCGCTGATATTATTCATTTTGATGTGATGGACAATCACTATGTTCCGAATCTAACAATTGGCCCGCTCGTATGCGAAGCTATCCGGCCTCTGACCAATGCGATGATTGATGTCCACCTGATGGTAGAACCCGTGGACCGGATTGTTCCCGACTTTGCCAAAGCGGGAGCCAATATTATTTCCTTTCACCCGGAAGCATCCGGACATATTGATCGCACCATAGGTCTTATTAAAGAACAAGATTGTCTTGCAGGCCTGGTGTTCAATCCGGCCACACCGCTGCATTATCTCGATCACGTGCTGGATAAGCTTGACTTGATACTTATTATGTCGGTCAATCCTGGTTTTGGCGGTCAGAAATTTATCCCTGAAGCGCTCAATAAACTCAAGGCAGTGCGTAAGCGTATTGATGAAAGCGGTAAAAATATCATGCTGGAAATTGATGGTGGCGTTAAAGTCGATAATATTGCCGAAATTGCCCGTGCAGGTGCCGATACTTTTGTCGCCGGTTCCGCAATTTATCATGCCGGCAAAGATAACGATCCACATCGTTATGACACCATTGTTTCAGCATTACGTGCAGAACTGGACAAAGTATAAGATATAAGCGATAAAAACCATAAAAAACTTACATGAATAAGCAACTTTTCTCCTACGCAAATACAACTGTCACAAAACCGGATTTTCCTTTGGCCGTCAAAGTCGTGATGATTGATCTTGACGGAACATTGCTGGATACTGCTGAGGATCTGGCGCTAGCCGCTAATCTGATGTTGCGCGACTTGGACAAGCCAGCACTATCGGTTGCAACGATAAAATCATATATCGGGAAAGGCATTGAAAGGCTGATCAAGCGCGCATTGACAGGTGATCTGGATGGCGAACCTGAGCCGCAATTGCTGGAAAAAGCATTGCCTATTTACAAAAAGCATTACGCTGAAAACGTACATGTTAATACAAAGCCTTTTCCAGGCGTTAAAGAGGGTGTGGCGCAGTTGTTGCAGGCCGGATTTCATCTGGCTTGTATCACCAACAAATCAGAAAATTTTACATTGCCATTGCTAAAGGCTACCGGATTTCATGATTACTTTGAAATTATTCTGTCCGGTGACAGCTTGCCCCGAAGAAAACCCGATCCATTGCCGCTGACGCATATTTGCAGGCATTTTAATGTGCAACCGCATGAGGCGATATTATTCGGTGATTCACTCAACGATGCAACGGCTGCCCGTGCAGCCGGTTGTCACGTTTTTTGTGTACCCTACGGTTATAATGAGGGCCATGATGTACGTGAACTCGATTGTGATGCCATCGTGCCCTCGCTGGTTGAAGCAGCGCAATTAATCGTCAAGCTTCCATAACAATGAAGCAATACTTGAATACAGTTATTTGTCTCATGAAGTCAGTCAAAAATTGTCCTGAATTAAAGCTGTTCCTGACGGTTTTGTCCTATAAGGGGCTATAGGGTGACTGAAAGTGAATTCAATAGACTGGCCGAGCAAGGCTATAATCGTGTTCCCGTGGTATTGGATACTTTTGCTGATTTGGATACTCCGCTTTCAGTTTATCTCAAGCTGGCGAACAAACCCTATTCATATTTGCTCGAATCGGTACAGGGGGGAGAACGTTTTGGCCGTTATTCTTTTGTTGGCTTGCCTGCAACTACACGTATCGAAGCGCGCGGGAATCATGTCCGCGTGATCAGTGAGGGACAAATCGAAGAAAAGGAAGTCGACGATACGCTGGATTTTATCAATGATTATTTGAGCCAGTTTAAAGCAGCGTCTTATAAGGGGTTGCCAAGATTCTGCGGAGGGTTGGTCGGTTACTTCTCTTACGATACCGTACGGTATATTGAGCACAAGCTGGCTGGCCATGCGCGGCCAGATATGCTGAACACGCCGGATGTCTTGTTGCTGCTTTCAGAAGAACTGGCAGTTGTGGACAATCTTTCCGGTAAGCTTTATCTGATTGTTTATGTGGATCCGGCGGTCGATGGCGCTTATCAGACAGGTAAAAAGCGCTTGGAGAAATTGCTGGAACAACTGCGCCAACCGGTGGAAATTCCCACGGAGCGGGCTGTCAGTAAAGCGCCTGCTGTATGTGAATTTCAGGAAAGTGACTTTATTGCCGCAGTTGAACGTGCCAAGCAATATATTTATGACGGTGACATTATGCAGGTCGTATTATCCCAGCGTACCAGCAAGCCGTATCATGCTTCAACACTTGGGTTATATCGTGCATTGCGCAGTCTGAATCCGTCGCCTTATATGTTTTATTATCATTTTGATGATTTTTATGTGATAGGGGCTTCGCCGGAAATCCTGGTGCGCCTGGAGGACGACATGGTTACGGTTCGGCCCATTGCAGGTACGCGCCCACGTGGCAAGAATCCACACCAGGACGCTGAGCTTGCGGCAGATTTGCTGGCCGATCCGAAAGAGCGGGCGGAACATGTCATGCTGATGGACCTGGGCCGGAATGATATCGGTCGCGTGGTGCAAACCGGTAGTGTCAAGGTTACGGAAAATATGCAAATTGAAAATTATTCGCATGTCATGCACATTGTTTCCAATGTGGACGGCAAACTAAGGCCCGGGCTCAATGCAATGGATGTATTACGTGCAACATTTCCCGCCGGGACTGTGAGTGGCGCACCCAAGGTGCGTGCCATGGAAATTATCGATGAACTTGAAATTTCCAAGCGTGGTGTTTATGCCGGCGCGGTTGGTTATCTTGGTTTTAATGGTGATATGGATCTGGCAATAGCCATTCGCACCGGTATCATCAAAGACGGTAAACTGCATATTCAGGCTGGCGCGGGTATTGTCGCCGATTCAGTGCCGCAAAATGAATGGATAGAAACCCAGAATAAAGCAAAAGCAATCCTGCGCGCTGCTGAAATTGCTGAGGAAGGGCTGGATTATAAGTTTGATTAAATCTGCAGCACTTAAGAGATCGGCATCAAGTCTGTCGTCCGATGCCGATCATGGGAAATACTATCGAATTAATACGATTGATTGTATGGACTGCTCTGTTGCTGGGGTGCTTGTTGCTGAGGTGCTTGTTGGGGTTGCGGGGGCGTTTCATAAACAAAAACTTCCACACGCCGGTTCTTGGCCTTGCCGACAGGCGTATCGTTGGATGCAATCGGTTCATGTTCTCCGCGTCCGTCAATCTGTATGCGGTGATAGGCTACACCGTGTTGTAGCAGATAATCACGGGTGCTGGCGGCACGGTTGATTGATAACGGGTTGTTAATGGCATCGGAACCGGCACTGTCTGTATGCCCGATAATTGTCACCTGCGTGCGGGGATTTTGCATTAGACTGGCTGCAAAACTGTCGAGTATCGGTTTCATATTCGGTTTAATTTGCGCACGGCCAGTATCAAAGGTGATGTCACTCGGTATTTCCAGTTTGAGGCGATTGTCAGCAGTCTGTGAAACCTCTACACCGGTACCGGCTGTGACTGATTCCATCTGTCTTTTCTGTTCTTCCATTCGTTTAGACCACATATAGCCGCCGGCAGCTCCAACCGCTGCACCGGCGGCGGCGCCGATTGCTGCACCTTTGCCCTTACCGGCCAGTCCACCGATTAGCGCACCCGCAGCGGCCCCAGCCACTGAGCCCTGAGCCGTGCCGCGCTGCGTTTCAGACATGCTCGCGCAACCGCTCAGTACAATCCCCATCATCACCGCTGCAATCATTATTTTACGATGCATATAACCTCCATTTAAACAGGATTATTTCAAAAGAAACCAGATAATCTATAATTTATAGATTGATTGATGTGTTGTTCATTTTACTTTTGCAGCTTATATTATATGCCTTGTCATTTCGATATCAAAGGAATCAATCATAGTGGAAAAAAATGTTATCTCATGTGAATTACATGACTTTGTTGAAGTTGCCTGTATGTACGGTTATGAACTCAGGTTGATCTTGAAAAACAATCAGGAAATAGAAGGTAAGGCAATCGATATTATTCAATCCGCCGATAAACGTGAATTTCTTGTTATTGATAACGGTTCAAAACAGCAAATAGACTTAATGGAACTCTCGAAAATGCAGGCGCTGACGCCGCATGCAAAATTTTCCGAAGTTGTTTTCTGACAATAGCAGTCTGACATAGAAAAGCTTTATCTGATCTCATGAGGCGGCTCATTCAATATGGACTGATTTTCCTGATGTTGACGTTTTTTTTAGTGGCGGGCACAGTGGTGGTCATCGTCAATCTTGATCCAAATGCATTGAAGCCTGTTATTCAACAATGGGTAGAAGAAAACAAACAGCGTTCATTCATCATTGACGGAGATTTACAGCTTGCTTTTTATCCGCGCATCAATGTTCAGCTCAGTGATGTGAAACTCGGCGAATATCAACGGAATGACCCATTTGCTTCAATTGAAAATGTTCAGATATCGGTATTGATATGGCCTTTGTTGCGCAAGCAAGTCATTGTCGAATACATAACGGTCAAAGGGGTGAATGCCAAATTGATTCGATATCAGGATGGCCGTATGAATTTCGATGATTTACTGGAGACCGACGATGAACCACTTACATTTACTGTTGATATTGCACAGATCGAAGCTGCTGACAATCGCCTTGTTTTTCTGGATGAGATCACCCGGCAAAGCCTTGTGCTGAATGACATACGCCTGACAACAGGGCGATTGACTGTCGATAGCGTCCGGCAAGTCAAAATGCAGAGCCGGTTGATCAATATCCGTATGGAAAATGCCGACAGTATAGCGCCTGAAATGACGTTTGAGACTGAATTGAAGATAGCCAATATATCATTTAATGAACAGGCATTCAGTAGTGACTCGATGCGCTTGTCGATTCAAAGCAATGACTATGGTGACCATTTAACCGCCAGCATTTCAGTTTCTGGTCTGAACAAATCAAACGACCGGCTCGCCGTTGAGCTTATTCATTTTGAACTGGCTGCAAAACAGAACGAACAAACTGCTCAGATTTCCCTGGATACTTCACTTGCCGCCCGGTTAAAAAATCAACAATGGAATTTGTCAAAATTCAGAACAGATTTTGATTTTTTTCACCCTGCATATGTCGGTAAGCCGGTTCATGGCCATTTTACAGGCAATCTGAATCTGGATGCGCTGTCTGAGTCAATGCAGGCAGCGCTACAGGGATCACTATCTGACAGCACCATTCAAGCTGTTTTTCAGGTAAAAAATTTTAGTGAACAAAACTACGCCTTCGATGTTGAGATTGACCAGCTGGATCTGGATTCACTGCTGCCGGCGCAGATGCCAGAGATGCATGAACCTGAAACTGAAAAGAAAGCACGGTTATCAGTGAACAAAACGCAATTTCCGGATTTTTCGGCGCTCAAGGATATCAATCTGCGCGGCTCAGTCCGGATCGGGGAATTGTCTATTAATGATATCCGGTCTTCCGGCATACAATTGACTATCGAACCCGGGCAACATCGCTTTGATATCAGAAATTCGATGCAATAACACTCTAATCCATGTCAATGATCGCCGAACATCTGATTCCATGGCAGGTAAAATATGGCCGTCATTTTCTGCCATGGCAGAACAGGCAAGACCCTTACGCAGTCTGGCTATCGGAAATCATGCTGCAGCAGACACAGGTGAAGACCGTTATCCCTTATTATCTGCGTTTTATTGAAAAATTTTCCGATATTGAAAGCCTGGCACAGGCGCCGGTTGATGAAGTGCTGGCACTCTGGAGCGGATTGGGATATTACTCGCGTGCGCGCAACCTGCATCGGGCTGCGCGCGAAATCATGCAAAATTTTCAAGGCATATTTCCTCAAGACGCAGAAAAAATACAGCAATTACCCGGTATCGGCCGATCGACTGCAGCGGCGATTACTGTTTTTGCTTATGGCAATCGGGCTGCGATCCTGGATGGAAATGTCAAACGTGTTTTTGCACGTTATTTTGGTATTGACCGTTATCCAGGCGAATCTGAAACATTAAAAAAATTATGGGCGCTCGCCGAAGCGTCGCTGCCTGAGAATAATGATTCAGATGAAATTAGGGTTTATACACAAGCACTCATGGATCTGGGATCCATGGTATGTGTACGTCATAAACCGCTGTGCAGTCAGTGTCCGTTAAAAAAATTATGTGTTGCCTATAACGAAGACCGCATTGCACAATTGCCCGTGCCGAAGCAAAGAAAGCAACTACCTGTAAAAGAGACGATATTTATGATTTACCGGCACAATCGCAAACTTCTGCTGGAAAAAAGATCTGATAAGGGTATTTGGGGAGGGTTATGGTGTTTTCCAGAATATCATGTGAATGACATAATCATAAATTCAACGAAAAACTCCATGTCAGTTAAATTGCCCCGGTTGCTGCATACCTTCACGCACTTCAAATTATGGATACAGCCGTGCCTGCAAGAAGTAGGTTCAGAAGCAGAAACAGATATTTCGAAAAAGCCGATAGTCTGGATTGAGTCAGATAAAGTACTTGAACTGGCGATACCTGCACCAGTCAGGAAATTGATACAGCAACATTTTATAACCTGAATATCCAGTGTGCACATTTTATAATGAGCTGGATGTATCGTACTGGAAAAACAAATTACACCCGTCAAAAAAAGATTATGGAAAACTGGCAAGCATGGCGCAAACAAGAACGCGAGCGTTTGATAGCGAATCGTATGGCGGTGCCTCCCGTACTGCATCAGCAATGGAGTCGGTCTATTTCCGCATTGTTACAACAGGGATTTCCGAACTTGAAAAGAATGATAATAGGCCTGTATTGGCCTTTTCGAGGCGAATATGATCCGAGAAGCGCAGTGCGCTATTTTATGGAAGCAGGTGCGACGCTGGCGATACCAGAAGTTGTCGGCAAAGATAAACCGCTTTGTTTCCGTGAGTGGTGGCCGGATATGCCGATGAAGGCAGGCGCTTATAATATTCCGGTACCGCTTGGGACGCAATATATTCAGCCGGATGCCCTGATAATCCCGATGGTCGGTTTTGATCAACAAGGTTACCGGCTGGGGTACGGCAGCGGCTATTTCGATCGTACGCTGGCAACCTACACAACCAGTCCGCGTACGATTGGCGTTGCCTTTGAATTGCAGCGGCTCCAGAACGTGCACCCGCAACCGCATGACATTGCCATGCAGTACGTAGTGACTGAAGCCGGAATATTCCAGGCCGATCAACAGTTACTCAGGCCGATTTCTACAACACAGTGCGCATTAGATAATGCGGTTGCTCAAGTGGAAGGGGAATAGCGGGGATAGCGAAACCTTTTATCGAATGCTTGTTTCGCTATCATTAACGTTTTTAGAAATTGTCACAGTTGAAAAACAATCATATCCGGGGAAAGATCGCCAAGTTGAACGCCGACAATGTCGATCGAGAGGTTAGGGCCGAATTCAATCATCAGGTCACCGTCGCTTTGATCAACAGCTGTTACAAACGGCACCAGCTTTTCTAAACTGTCGATACCGACACTCGCCGTATCGAAGAACAAGCGGTCTTCTCCCGGTGTAAAATCATGAATCCGGAAATGTCCTAAATTATAAAAACCAAACGTATCATTTCCTGGGCCGCCGTACAGTTGGTCATGACCATCACCGGCGCGCAATATATCGTCACCGGGGCCGCCAAATAATTTATCGGTGCCGCCCTGGCCATCCAGATCATCATTACCGGAATCGCCGTCAACAATAT
>DOOY01000140.1 GCA_003514765.1 Nitrosomonas sp.
ACGGCAGCGTGCCAAAGATCATCTATTTTTGCTGCATCGCTCGCAGTTGGATCTGGCCATGACTCCGATCCCGATGGTAATGTGTTCAGCGATCCACTCACCCCTAACCCTACTGTAAAAGTAACCATATGCTGCCAGAAAGCAGGATCTGAAGGATTGGTCGGCACATTGTTAGGCAGATCGGTGCGCAAATCATTTTTCCAATATTTCATTGCAGCATCCGCTAGTGTATCACTATAAGCATCCGAATAAGGAAGAGACGGGGTATAAGTATAAGTTGCCGGAATAGCTGGTGAAGAGTCATTTGTGATACTAGAACCGGCCTCATTATCAGAATTATCAAGACCTGATATAGAACCCTCAGTCCAGTAGCCGTCCGTCATAAGAATATTATAATTCTGGCGGCATGCGTGTTGTGTTCCTCCATTCGAACCTGGTGATTGCCCCCAGGGACCTCTATCATCAGTTCTTTTGAAATATTCCCCTACGCTGATTACCGCCTCCCGCAGCGGTGTGCCTGCAGCAGGAATATCATGGTTATAAAGATTATTAAAAAAATTCGTTCTATCTGCACCCGTAAATTGTCTTACTCCACTTTTTATTACATCCGTCGACACAGTATCAATCGTTGAAGAATTCTTGTTAATGGCCGCGAAGCCAACGCGCATTGTGTTGCCTTGTTCGGCAAATGCCCTGCCAATACCCGCACGCGCTAATAATATACGAGAACGATAATAGGTATACCAGTTCGCAAAATTCTGAATTTCTTCATTATAAGTACAGGTGAATGCGGCAACGCAATCCAGACGATCTGGCCCTCCCGCGTAAGAAGACGTTGAAGATTTAATTTCAATCGGCGTGTAACTACTGGCAGAATTGACGTTGCCACCGTTATATTTGAAATACACAGCAGGGTAGAATGTTTTTGACTGATTGGAAGTCCGGCTTCCGTTACTTTTCAGCCAACTAGCACTTTGTGTATTGTTGACAGTAAGATTGCGGCAGCCAGCACCTGTATTCATAGGGTTGTGTGGCGCGCAGGTAGGATCGGCATTGTTCATCAAAGACCCGTCAGCATTACTCCAGGGCCGGTATCTTACAGTGGGGTCATAGTAAATCTTGTTTACATAACTGGAGCGCAACGAAGCGGTATATTTATTAGACGGATCAAAATCGACAACATAGTTAGAATAATCGCTCGGGCCATAAACGTCATTTGCGCGAGGAAACATGTAGCGTACAGATTGAAGAATTAATTCATCAGGCATGATTTCAAAATGCATGGATCCTGAATCATCCAGCGTAAACATGACATTTGGCGAAATATTCCCACCTAAAAATAGAGGACCGTTTGATAACGGTGGCAAAGCACGAGCGTAACTTGCAAAAAGTATAGGTAAAAAGAAAAAACAAACAATTATCACCGAACGAATCAAACTTTCTTTCATAACTTTAAAATCCTTCTAAATTGCCCGCAAACCGTATACTATGGCCTGAAAATTTCTTGCAACTGAACCAAAGTTCCTTGTCTTGCACCCTGCGCACGCACCGTAATGCGGTAGTAATAGCGTTCACCGCTGCCTGGCGGCGTTTTCCTTATTCCTTCGATAATGTAAGTTGGTGCCGCCAGTAAACCTTGAGGTAGTGCTGGTGCAGTAAAAGCGACACCATCCACTGTGAATACAGTGCCCGGCACATAGTTAATAGGACAATTCGGTGTACAATAGGTCACCCAAGCTGGATTACCCGGGTTACCGGGCTCATTGGGTGCCGGAACGCCTGCGCCGTAGTAGCATAATCCGGCTGTGCAAGTCACATCGAAACCGGTGACACCGTCAATTGGGTTTGGGGTATTTGTTGTAGGGTCGTTATCGCGAACATGCTGTTCTGCGTACCGTAACGTCATTTCTGCCGCTTGTAACGCGAGATTACGGTCTCGCAAATTACCAGACATGCGTTCCTCCATGTTAGCCGTTTTTAGCGCTGTCATGCCGAGTAAAGTCAGCACGACCAGAAAAATCAGACCAGTAACGAAAGCCGCGCCCAGCTGTTTTTGTTGCAAACAAAATTTGACCATCATGGCAGTATATTGACCCGATTACGCATATTGAAAGTAGCGGAAAAAGCACGCCTTAACCGCCTATCAGCAGGAACAGCTACAGCGGCACCATTACAGTCCTGGTAATTATTTCCCGCAGAAACTATATTAGTCTTGTCAGAGCGAATCAGGACACATACACGGGCGGTTACCACCTGATCCCAGTCGGCTGGTACAGCAACATATTGGTTTGCAGATTGATCGCCGCTGGTATCAATCCCATAAAGAATCTGAAGATCTTCTATGTTTTCTACTAAAACCGAGCCGGAGGGTGGCGGGCCTGGTACGGCTGGTGCAGCTTGGATTACGCCCTGACATCGTAACTGTGCATTGGCGACATCGAGATTAAAATAATTTTGAATGATGTTATTCTCGCCAGTTACATCAGCCAGTGTCACCGCAGTACCTTCACAGTCTCTATCATTTACCGCTCCGTCGTACTGAATCGTTAAAGTATCCGAAACACCTGCACCCCCGTCTGTACCATTGATGGCTATTCCAGTAAAAGCGACCTTGAAACCAGTAAATGGAATATCTACATGCCCTGCTTGCTTAATACTGCGGCCAAGAATTTCTAATGCAAAACGGCCACTTTCTTGAATACGCGCATTATCCTCTTGCACACGGAAGGCCTGACGGCTGCTAACAAACACCGTTCCTATGACAAGTAGCAAGACTAAACTTATTGTCGAAGCGATCATTAGCTCAACCAAAGTAAAACCACGTTGTTTTTCCAGGTTTCTGATGGTGCGTTTTTTTGAAGTTATAGTTGGTTTTATATTCATCATCTTTATGGAGAGAATCTCATTAAGAAACATCGCGTTCCTGCTGGCGTACCAACAGGGCATCCTAAATCAGCTGCTCCTCCCATTTCCTTTTCGGTCCACATTACAGCGATTACAAAGCCATTTACCAAATTTCCGGTCACCGTTCCAACACCACCAGGTAGCAGTACGGAATTGGCTGTATTCCACTGCGTGTGATCGAACACCGCTACTTGAGCGGCATCACATTCTGCGGCGACACAGTCATTGCCCGCAGGAATAACTGTCGTTAGCGCATCGTATGAACCTATACGCACACCGGCCAAATTCGCGCGCATCCGATCTGCGATATCATGAATTTGTTGAACAGCAATGGAACGATAATGTGCCGTGTTATTACTTTTCATGCCGGTTGTCACGAGGCCAGCCATTCCCAGCAACCCCAAAGAAAGCACCAAAATCGTTATGAGAACCTCAAGCATGCTGATACCTTGCTGTTTATTCGTCCCGATAAAGTTGAGTCCATTACTCATGAACATGTGCCTGTTCCTGTTTCATGGCGTATACGGCCTTGATTACTGAGGACCAATACTTTTGAAGCAGCCGCACCACGACTGTCGCATAAAGTAAAGGTGGCGTTAAAACCGAGTGAGAAGCCACTTGCCGAAAACGTGACCCGCGCACCATTAGATGCCAACGTATTACCGCCCGTTAATGCGGAACCGACCTGAATAATTTCTTCACCAACATCTACAATGCCATCGCCATTTGCATCCGCAAAAACTATCCAGCCATTCGACCAGACAGTCCCACCGGTACAGCCTGTTCCATTTGTACTCGGGCAAATACTAGCGGTATTATTTCTTTTGATAGCTTCGTTTTTTGTAAGCATCATTGCTGATGAGAAACCATTAACCTGTGTAATTAATTGACTGTCTTGCACAAATACTTGATAACTAGGTGCAGCAACTGCCAGCAAAATACTTGCCACGCTTAACGTAACCAGTAACTCTATTAATGTGAAACCAGTATTTACTGTGGGATATTTTACTTTTTCCATCGTCTTTCTTAATCGCTAGCAATCAAAATATTGGTCTTTCCAATTACGGTCAAAAATCAAATTAACTTTAATTATTATAAATTTCGATTAGCCATTTTCATTTTTGACTCTACTCCATCTTTCAGATCAAATAGATAGGCATTTATTTAATTAAAGGGAATAATGGCGTTTTATACAAAAACTGAACTCGTAGATAAAAATGACACAGGATGTGGTTATTATTGGCGCTGGCATTATCGGATTAGCAACCGCAGAATGCTTACTCAAGCAGGGATTAAAAGTAACGCTACTTGAACGAGGCCGG
>DOOY01000341.1 GCA_003514765.1 Nitrosomonas sp.
TATACGCCTCAAGAGCTCGTGTCAGGAGTAACGGGCGAATCGTTAAATCCACAACATTTGATCGAATATCTCAAAACGAAATACAGCACGCTCTACAAACTAGATGGTTAGGTATAAATGGTCAAGGCGTGAATGCTTCTATTTGTACTTTGCAGTCAAATAATTACCTGTTGCCTGCTGAACGAATTCTGATTTCAGCTTAATGGTGATGGGCGCGTTGAAATGCGCATGAATTTCTTCGCAGCGGTTGAAACGATCGCCGACTTATCCTGTGTTATTGATGACAGGAAGCATATAAGAAAATTTACGGCGCATCAGCGTGATCAAGACTCAATTAAGTGCTTTTGTAGGTTGTAACAATATTGATTTTGGCGATTCTGAACAAATTTCATCATAATTTATATCTAAATTTCAGTAGGTTAAATTGATTTCCAGGATTTATGTCCGGACTTCATGGTTTCTTTATAAATTCTTCACGAATTCTTCACATTTGCTGTGTTAAATTTTCGTTGCGCAACCAAAACATACAATATATTTAGATTCTTAATTGAGGGGAAAGTTTTATATGAGTTCTGAAACAGAAAAAGAAAATAACCCGCCATCAGGTGGCACAACCAGTACAAACACAAGTGGTGAGAATCTGGCGCCTGATGGATCGGTTGTACTAACTGCCGATAAGCATTTCGGTGCTGCCGCGTTCCAGGCTAGATATGCACTCCGCGATGCGGCAGCGGGCACTATTACCGGTACCATGGCGATTCCTTTGTCCATTGGTATCGCCATGATGTCCGATTATCCTATCAAAGTGGGCCTGGCCACTGTGGTTTTTGCCAGCTTCGTTGGCTGGTTCATGGCGTGGTTTAAGCCTGGGAACTATATCGGTAGTGCCGGTATTGCTGCAGGTCTGGCGCCGGCTTTGGCGTTAGGGGTCGCTTCATTCGGGATGGAAAACATGGCGTTTTGTATTTTCCTGACGGCGGCGATGCAGGCGGTCTGCTGGCATTACAACTGGCAAAAATATTTACTTGTTGCGGTGCCGGTTTATCTGGTTGAAGGATTATTGGCCGGTATTGGTCTGAAAATCTTCCTGAAATTTTTTGAATTTACCTATGAAATACCGGAGGAGGCCGTTACCGAAGAGTTTTGGAATACTGCGCGGATAATAATGTGCGTTATTTCAGCTGTCGGCATGACAGTCTTTGTGGTGCTGTTTGCCAAATTCAAGGATATACAGCCGGCCATTCCGTATTTTGTCTTGATTATTGGCGGCATCGTAGTTGCAATGTTTGTGCCGGTGTCGATGATCGTGGTTGAAGATGTCGATCTTTATTTGAGAATACCGCTGCCCGCAGCAGATGTAACCATTATGATGATGGTGCTGATGATTCTTTTCTGCGCCATGCTGGCAACGATTGACGTGATCGAGCAGGTGATGAGTAACGCCGCGATTGAAAAGATTGATCCATTAAAGCGCAAATGTAACAGTAACAACAGCTTGCTGGCGATCTGGATTGCCAATATGGGTTCGAGTTTCTTCGGCGGTATGACCAACCTGGATGGTTTGGCGAAAAGTACCACTAACCGTCTGGCGGGTGCCTATACCAAGTTCTCGTTGGTGTTCATTGGTTCGGTAGTGTGCTTCTTTTTATTCAACTCAGAATATTTGGAGTACCTGCCGAAATTTGCTTTGGCAGCGATCATGATGTTCTCAGGCTACAAGATGATTGCCGGTCTGGTGCATGTGACCCACTATGGGCCTTATGCTATGATGCTGGCGATAGCGACAGGCCTGCTGGTGTTTGAGTTAGGCATTTTCGAAGGTTTGATTATTGCATTGGTTGCACATGCGGTTATTCATTACATGGTGTACACCAAGCATGACAATATGCCGGGAAGAGCAGTTCTCAAGCGTTACTTCGAAAATCTGAAGCGCGACAGTGGTAACTTGCAATAATAGGTTGTTATTTTGTAATTAATATTGAGTAGTGAAGGGCGGGCCGGACTGAGTCAAATTTGATTATTAAAGGTCTGCCCTTTTTAAGACCAAGCACACGTTCAGAAGGGTTTCAAATGTATAAAAAAATCATGGTAGCGGTAGACGGTAGTGAGACAGCGCAAAAGGCACTGGAAGAAGCAGAAAATATTGCAAGTTCTTATAATGCAGGATTGTGTATTGTGCATTGCATAACAGGTGAAGAAGAGGCTGATAAGGCTGCGGGTAATGCCATATTGGAGAAAGCTAAAGAATCTGTTAATGCGTTAAGTATTGAATCCCGCTTATTGGAAGCAAATATCGCCTATGGCACAAATGGCATTTCAGATGCGATCGGCGAAGCTGTCAAAAGCTGGGGTGCTGATTTACTGGTTGTCGGGACTGCGAATCGCAGAGGTCTTGAGCGGTTTGTGGTTGGCTCAGTAGCAGAACAATTGGTCAGCCTTGTCGAGGCTTCTATTCTTTTGGTGCGTCCAAAGAGCTAACGGACTGAATATTCGCTTGTTTAAATAGTGATTAGCTCATAAAAGAAATAAGAAAAATGTTCATGCGTTATTTGTTTTTTGGCCAATTAACTACTCTAGCTTGATTGCAAGAAGACCCCGGTATTTATTCGCAGTGTTGCGTATGTTTTTAGTAACGAGCGGTTGTGGGTGGTTGGGTTATAACAACCAGGCAGTATTCGTTTCGTTATAATCCGTACAAAACGCCTTTGTACTAAAGTATTCTTGCAACATACTAGGTTTTATTGGTCAAAAACCCTTTACTGGTTTTTCAAAATAATTTTGAAACTGAATATCCAGGCGTGCTGATTCCTCAAATCTCAATTTCTTTTGCGGAGCAATTGCTTTTAGCATAAAGGTAAATTTATATAATGGGGATACTCAGTACACTATTATTGACGCCGCTGTTAGGTATTCTGATCCTGGCCATCATGCCTGGAGGGAATACCAGTCAAATCCGCTTTACTGCGAATATTTTTGCCACGGTAGCTTTTCTGTTCAGCTGCTGGCTGGTTGTTGACTACAATCAGCTTTATGGTGAAATACAATACTACGAGCAGTTTATTTATAACCCAAACTTCAATTCGGCGTTCGCCTTGGGTGTGGATGGACTGTCGCTGCCGATGGTTGTTTTGGCGTCTTTACTCACCTTAATTGCCCTGCTTGCATCCTTTAGCATTGTTCATAATGTTAAGAGCTATTATATCAGTGTCTTATTGCTCGAATTAGGTATGCTGGGCGTGTTCCTTTCCCAGGATTGGTCATTATTTTATATTTTTTGGGAATTAACGCTCATACCGCTCTTTATTCTGATTGCCCGCTGGGGCGGTGTGCGCCGCAGTGTCGCCAGTATTAATTTTGTGTTGTATACCATGGGCGGATCAATATTCATGTTGATCAGTTTAATGGCGATCAGTCAGTATATGCCCGAACATGGTGGCACTTTAATGGCTGATATGACCGAAGCCGCGAAAAAAATGCCGAGAGACGAACAGCTTTGGGTGTTGCTGGGTTTTTTGATTGGTTTTGGTGTCAAAATGCCAGTTTTTCCTTTACATGGCTGGCTGCCATTGGCCCATGTGGAAGCACCCAGTCCAGTAAGTATCCTGCTATCCGGTATTTTGCTCAAAATGGGCGCATACGGCTTGATACGTGTTGTGGTAATGCTGCCCGAAGCGACACTAATCATGCAGCCGTATCTGGTTTTTATAGCGTTGTTTGGTATGATTTACGGTGGTGTTCTTGCCTGGCGTCAATCCGATC
>DOOY01000151.1 GCA_003514765.1 Nitrosomonas sp.
CGCAATGCACTCGGCGGCTGCCAGGCTGTGGTGCTGGACAGAAACGTTAAACCGGGAAAGTGTTCAAAATGCTGAACAAAGCTATGTAATAGCGCCTGGTGCTGGTGATCAAGTAGCGCATCAAAATCTCTCCAGTAAATGGCGGCGCGTTGTAACAAGGCTTCCCGGGTAATCAGTCGAAGTGTTGTTGCAGAGAACAATTCCTTTTGAGTGAGCAGTTGTTCTATATCTACAACCAGCAAGTTCAAGCCCTTCTCTCGGCAGAGGGTTTCGGCAATTCTTTGCTTGCCCAGATCATAAATACCCATCAAATGGATAATGGCCGCCCCGTATGTCCATTGCGTTTTTAGCAGATGGCTGAATTTATTCATGAGCGGCTGATCGAGATGATACTCATCCGGGCAGTTTTGTGAGCCAAGCGTAGACATCGCCACAAACGAATGGATTCTCTCATCCAGCGCATCCGTTCCGAGCAGATACTGGGTAATTCGGATATTTAATTTTAAGGATTTTGCCAGTATGGACTGATCCTGCTGCGCAGGATCGCTGGAAAACGCCACGAGGTGATTGCTAAATAAGGGAGCATCTTGATAAAAGCTGGTCAAACTGTTTAGTTTTTCAGCAATAGCAGGTTGCAGTATATTAAGCGCCAGGTCGACGCTGGGTTTCTTTTTGGTGACATCATCTTGAAGATAGGCGTAAAGCCTTTCATAGCGCAGATCAAGCTCAATCGCTAAACAAATCAGCAGTACATCACACTCAAAGTCATTTAGCTGAAAAAGTTGTTGAATGGCATCCAGGCGCAGCTCGATACCTTGATCGCGTGCCGCCTGTTTTCTGAGTGCTATCTGATCTTTGAGTTCATGGAGTGCCAGTTCCGGTTGATTCTCGGCACTATTGACCTGAAACCAGCGGGGTCGCCCGATCGGTTGTTTTAGCAGCGTATCCAGTTCCTGCTCGGAAATATAGAGTCCGCGGAACTGTTCATCGTCGACATGCAACTGCCTCGCCCTAGTCACCTGAGCTTGAATAAGTAAATCAATGCGCTCTAATTCAGCGAGAAGATGATCTGCTGAATGGGTGAAGCTATCCATACACCGCTCCCAATGACTGAAAACCGAGCTTGAAGTCTAAGTGTCCAAGCGTATTACCGGTATCTGACGATGAAGAACTAGAAAAGACTAACTACTGCGCTTTCCCCCGTTACATCAGCAAAAATAAAACTACGCCGGTTCACTATAAAAGTCAATCCTAAAATTGTCGCTCCTGGCCGTTCTTCAGGAATCATTTTTGCTTTTAATACTTAAACAGTAACAGCACTCTGGCTAGGCTGGAAGTTATTGCACCCGATGAAGTGCAGAAAGCTTCATCAATTACCTGAAGTGTAATCTGGTCGAGACAGAACTTCTTGCATAATCTTGGTGATTTGGGCATTGTAGCTACTTAGGCTCTTCATCTGCATACGTTACAGAAATCCCGTTCCTCCAAAAACTTGACAATACCTCCCCATATACATTGAGCTCATTGAACTTGACTCTTGCATTGAGCATCCGCCTCGTAGGCGAATGAGTTGTACCACGTGGTCTTCTCCCAGATTTCCTTGCACATCTCGCCGCAAACAATTCGTTTGAATCCACACATGCCGCCAAGCATAAAGCGTGCAGTGTAGGCACCCGCACTATCTCCACCTTTAAGTTCGATGATAACGCGCGATTTTTTTTCAAAAACGCTCAGTTGATAAGTGTTGGTGAGATCTCTGTAAAACTTCTCGGGAATAGCGAATTCCTTGCCGCCAATGGAGACAAGGAAAACTTCAGTGATAAACCGTGGAGTACCCCCGTCCGTACCCCACATGCCCGCATCGGCTTCTTGGCACTCGCCGCTCTTGCATCGACGCTCGCGGAACGTGATAGCAACTCTTTTACCAGAAGACAGTGCAGATATCTTCTCGTACACAAAAGGAATCGCTTCAGTTTTTGCGAACGCGTTCAGTGGCGCGAAGGAAAATATCACAACGAAACTGAGGAGCAGGCTTTTAAAGCAAGTACGCATTGTCAGACATTGCTAACTATCTCTATGAAGATTTTCTCTGCCCCGGATGCAGCCTTTAATTTATTGAAAAGCTGTTCAAAAGCTACTCTACTTTGGCCTATGAATCCTTCACTTTTTGTAACACCCACCAGAATACATCCTTCCGTATCTGCAGCTGTATTTCCGGGATGTATCCGTACTCCCTCAAATTCAGGAACATTCAGAAGAAGTGGAAGCAAACGGCCAAACCGCTGTGAATGGTTAATAATTACTTCATAGCGCCCAACAGAAATGGCCGTCTCCCCCTTGATCTTCTTCGGTCTTTCTAAGTCTTCCAAAGTGTAGCATTCAAATTGACCATCTACAGATAGCTCGCCAATCGTACTATTTCCAGAACGCTCTGTTCTTTCTAGTCGCAGTTCCATTTTTAACTCTCCTTTTTGCAAGATGAATTCTATCTAGGAACCCCTGGCTACCTCACAAGCAGATGCTCTGTCACTGGCGCGGCCGAGCTAACTAAACCTGAACGGCTCCGGATGCTATTGCGGCTGTTGCGGGTACCGGATTGACCGGAGGTTTCTATAGGATATATCGTAATTAACTGTTGAATGTAAATTACAACACATTCTAATTTAGATCATACCAGCCCGACTTTTAAATATTTGTGATAAATCTCACACTAAGCATAAGAAAAAACGCAACTATTCAGCGAAATTTATCTTTCAATCAGTCTCTGAGATAAAATTGGGTAGCTCATCTTCGAAGAGTAGCGTAAGCGCTTCAGAAGCAGAAACATTATTTTTTCTGCAGGTTGACAGATAACTGCGTACCCGGCAAAAGTGTTGACACATCAGGTAGGGTTGGTCACGAGCTATTGAACCACTTCAAAAAAATCCTCTGTTTAAGAAATATCTGCTAACATTCGACTTAGGACTAAGCCTAATCTCCGACTTGAATTTTGGAAATAATTCATATATGCATTTAAACTTTGGGCCTATTAGAATGAAAAAGCTTTCTACTACTACCGGAGTCAGTTTATTTCTGTTCCTTTTTTGTATATCCCTTTTTGCAGAACAGCTTCAAGTCAATACTGCATACACGGATCAAACTAATGAAGTCTCATTTGTGGTTACATTGCCCTCAGGCGTGGAAGTACCTCCAAAGTCATCGGATTTTCAACTGTTTGACGGCAGTACAGCCATAATAAGCGCCGATGCGATTGAACCTTTTGCTGAGTCTGATAGAAAATTAGTCTTATTGTTTTCCGTTGATGTCAGTCGTTCTATCAGCAATGACACTCTTAGGGAAACCCAAGCTGCACTAATCAACATCTTTTCAATAACTTTACCAAAAGATAGATATCAATTCGGACTTGTTTCGTTCGCAGACGAAGTCATAGGCTCTCCATTTTTTACTGATGACCCTGAAACCTTTACTAAATCCATTCGCGAACTGAAGATCGCTCATGGCAACAAAACAGTTCTATATCAGGCAACAATCGACTCATTGAATAAACTTGAAGAACTTATGCCCGGTGAATATCGGCGTATTTTGATTATTTCTGATGGAAAAGATGAGGGAAGTGTTGAGGACTATGACACTGTTATTAATTTATCCAAGAGCCGGGGTATTCCCATTGATGGGATTGCAATTAATGGTATAAGTCCACAGTATAACGCCCCCGAAAAGCTTAGTGCATTAGCAGAAGCTACAGGGGGCCATTTTATTCACCCTCGTAATCAGTCCATGAGTCTTAAGGAGGCAGTAATTTCACTTTATGATAGCGCTATAGAAAACACATGGATCGTACATTTCAGATATCAACCGAACACAGAAAAGCCGAAGCTTAAAAATGTTCACATTAAATTCAAACAAAACGATACGATAAACTTGAGTGCAAATTTCTCAGAAAGTATTCCCGCACCAAGTGATTTTTCTATTTCTGAAGATATTCTCACAACACCTTCTACAAACACCACTGTCAGTAATGAAGACAATTGGTCCCAAGAAATCAAAGGTAAATTTAATAATCCATCCACCTATTGGGTATTGGGTTTGCTACTATTGGTCACTTTGATTTTTATTTTATGGATTTTTCAGCGTAGAAAAAAAACCTTGATCAATGGCGACGCTGAGTTATCAACAGATCATGAACAATTAGAAACTGGAAGCCCCAACCACAACAACCTCTTCACGACAGGATCACAACAACCCAAAGAAGAAAGCAGTCGGCGGCAAACCGTTATCAGCTCCGATCTTAAGGACCAGGATAGACCAAGCATTGCGTTGGAAGTGACAGAGGGCCCTCTCGAAGGTAAAAAAATCCCAATGGATAAACCAATGTTTCGAATAGGCGCTAATCAAGACAATGACTTGGTTCTTATTGATGACTATGTATCCAGAAACCATGCATCGCTTACCTATAATAACAGTGATTTAATACTATCAGATCTGAACTCTCGTAACGGCACCATGCTAAATGGAGTATTGATGAATAACAGAGCATCAGTTGTTCTGCCAGGAGATGTCATTCGAATTGGAAACACTTCCTTGATAATTATCACGTCATAAAGAATTAAAAGAGATTTTAGAGAATCCTGCGGCTTTGAGACTTTGCTTTTTTATTGCTTTATTGTTATAAGGAGAAATAAATGTCAAGCTTATTGAGTTCTACAGGACGCCGGTGCCCTTCTGGCCGTCACGTAATGGATCCAGGCTGGAGTAAATGTCCTTATTGTGATGCTGAAAAAAGGTCAAATGAACAAACAGCACATCGGAAACCTGAGCGCATTGTATCCTCTGATGTGCGAAAAACGACAACAGAAGATGATTCTGCCCATCAAAGCAACCGCGAGACAAAAGCCATGCCACGACAGACTTCTTCACCAAACGTCGGAGGTTATGGTGACCGAGGGGATAAACGGCGAATCCGGGGTATACTCATTACTTATACGTGGCGCCCACAAGGTGACTTGTTCCCAGTTAGAGAAGGTAAAAACTATATTGGCGCTGGCACTGTCAATCGCGAACCCGGCGATCCCCAATGCGACATTCAGATTACCGACGACCAAAAGCTTTCCTCGGCTCACGCTCTTATCCTTTGTCGACATGGGAGATTTGAGATTGTCGATCTGGAAAGTACCAATGGGACATTCATAGATGAAGAAATGATACCCATTCGAGGAGCAGATCTTCCCGATACTGCCAACATAAGAACAGGCGCTACATCTTGGACGTTTATGAAAGTGAAAGTGGACACGCCGGATAATAAAGTATCTGACAATTATGATCATCCTCAAAAACCTACCGTTACTCCTGCCCCAGAGGACGGCGAAAAAAAGGAAAAAGTTAAAAAAACAAAAGTACGGTAATTCGTAACTATTCAGCTAATTTTATTTTTCAATCAGTCTCTGAGATAAATTTGGGTAGCTCACCTTCGAAGAGTAGCGTAA
>DOOY01000071.1 GCA_003514765.1 Nitrosomonas sp.
GACTCAGCACCAAAGCTTATCAAATTCAATGTTTCATCTCCGGCAAGTTACAATAACCCGCGCTGCAGAAGTATAGCAAATAACGCGCCATGCAATTTGTTTTATAATTCAACAAAAAAATCATAAAACAATAATGTAACGCATATCATTATAGCAATTTAATAGGAATAATACGTTTCAGTGGAAACCAATAAAGAAACCAATAAAAAAGCATGGTCTGGAAGATTTAATGAACCTGTCTCGGCGCTGGTGGAACGTTATACCGCGTCCGTCAGTTTTGACTACCGCCTGGCTGAATATGATATACAAGGCTCTCTGGCGCATGCGCAAATGCTGGCAAATCAAGGCATCATTACCCGGGAAGATTCCGCGGCAATAGAACGGGGCCTAAAGCAAATCAGCGATGAAATCGATAATGGACAATTTGACTGGTCGTTACAACTGGAAGACGTACACCTGAATATCGAAAAACGTTTAACCCAGTTAATTGGTGATGCCGGCAAACGCCTGCATACCGGACGGTCAAGAAATGATCAGGTCGCCACCGATATCCGGCTTTATCTGCGCGCCTCGATCGATGAAATTATTCATCTCACTAAATCTTTGCAGTCAGCCATCGTCAAACTAGCCGAAAAGCATGCTGAGACAGTCATGCCCGGATTCACGCACTTGCAGGTTGCGCAGCCGGTCACCTTTGGCCACCATTTAATGGCCTATTTTGAAATGCTGAAACGTGACGTTGAACGATTATCCGACTGCCGGAAACGCGTAAACCAATTGCCATTGGGTGCTGCAGCGCTCGCGGGAACCAGTTATCCAATCAATCGCGAACAGGTGGCGCAGACGCTGTCATTTGACGGGGTTTGTGAAAATTCTCTGGATGCCGTGTCAGATCGGGATTTTGCGATCGAATTCTGCGCCTGTGCATCGTTGATAATGACGCACCTGTCGCGCATCTCGGAAGAATTTATTTTATGGATGAATCCTGCAGTCGGTTTCATAACGCTGGCCGACCGGTTTTGTACAGGCTCATCCATTATGCCGCAGAAAAAGAATCCAGACGTGCCGGAACTGGTACGCGGCAAAACCGGCCGTATTAACGGTCACCTGGTTGCATTGCTGACGCTGATGAAAGCACAACCGCTCGCGTATAACAAAGATAATCAGGAAGACAAGGAACCTTTGTTTGATACCGCTGATACACTAACCGACACACTGCGTATCTATGCCGATATGCTGTCCGGCGTTCAGGTTAATCAGGCAGCCATGCGTAAAGCCGCGCTGCAGGGCTTTGCAACCGCAACTGACCTGGCTGATTACCTGGTTAAAAAAGGGATTCCCTTCAGGGATGCGCATGAAATCGTCGCCAGGTCTGTGCAATATGCCGAACAGAAAGGATGCGACCTGAGTGATCTGGAGCTTGCCGAATTGCAACGGTTTTCGCCTCAGATAGCATCGGATATTTTCTCCGTTTTGACGCTGCAAGGCTCGCTGAACAGCCGTGACCATATCGGCGGCACAGCGCCGGACCAAGTCCGCAAAGCAATTACACGGGCTAAAAAGTGGTTGGCAAACGAACAAACGTAAAATTTCTCAATTCCCAAACAATTCTATCAATAACAATGAATGCCTGGCCTGAAATCGCCAAACAAATCGCAGCAACAACTCAACGGCCGTTTGATCCCAAAGAAATCAAAACTGTCGGTGGCGGCTGCATTAATCAGACTTATTGCATTGCCGATGATCAACGGCGCTTTTTTGTCAAAACCAACGATACCGCCCGATTGACCATGTTTGCCGCCGAAGCCGCCGGACTGCAGGAAATCATTCAGTCGAACACATTACGCGCACCGCATCCCATTTGCTGGGAACGTGACAACCAATACTCCTGGCTGGTACTCGAATACCTCGATTTGAATCATCGGGCTAATGGCATTGCTGAAGAATTGGGCACAGGACTTGCAGTCATGCACCGGATGACCGCGCCGCAATTTGGCTGGACACACGACAATACAATCGGCAGCACACCCCAGATCAATACGCCATCGTCAGACTGGCCAGCATTCTGGCACACAAATCGATTGCAATACCAGTTAGACCTGGCACAAACAAAAGGTTATCACGGTAAACTGCAAAAACTCGGCGAACAACTGCTGGAGGATTTCAGTCAATTTTTTACCAGCCATACCCCCAAACCTTCCCTGCTGCATGGCGACTTATGGAATGGCAATTTTTCATATGATCAAACCGGCCACCCTGTCGTATTTGATCCAGCCGTATATTATGGTGATCGTGAAGCCGACATTGCCATGACCGAGCTGTTCGGTGGTTTTCCTGCAGGTTTTTATTCTGCTTATCGACATGAATATCCGCTGGAATCGGGTTATAATGTAAGAAAGGTTTTGTATAACCTTTATCATGTCCTAAATCACTTGAATCTTTTTGGCGGTGGTTACCGCCATCAAGCTGAACAAATGATGAATTATTTACTTGCAGAAATCCGCTAACAAACAATGATGCTGGATAACGTTTTATCCGTACAAATATCCTATAAACACAGCCATTTACAACCATCTTTGCTGCTTTTAAATTTTAGTTTATTTTACGCCCAATGACCAAATACGTTTTTGTTACAGGTGGTGTTGTGTCATCGCTTGGCAAAGGTATTGCCGCCGCATCGCTTGCAGCTTTGCTGGAAACAAGGGGTATCAAAGTGACCATGCTCAAACTGGATCCTTATATCAATGTTGATCCGGGTACCATGAGCCCTTTCCAGCATGGTGAAGTATTTGTAACTGAAGACGGCGCAGAAACGGATCTTGACCTGGGACATTACGAACGGTTTATCAGCACCAAAATGACGCGCCATAATAATTTCACCACGGGACAGATTTATGAAAGCGTGATACGCAAGGAACGGCG
>DOOY01000309.1 GCA_003514765.1 Nitrosomonas sp.
ATCATGAATGGTCATCGGAAATCCTCGATCCGCGCGCGGACGGCTGGGACTGGATGAGTGCAAATCTGGATGATGGATCAGCTTTAATGGCTTTTCAGATACGTGGTAAGGATGGAGAAAAACTATGGGCTTACGGTACACTTCGTGATTCAACAGGCACTGTCATGCATTTCAACCCTGAACAAGTCGAATTCATACCTGAGCGTACTTGGCAATCCCCGCATACCAAAACCACTTATCCGATTGAGATGCGCATTCGTATGGGTGATGCTGAGTGGCGGTTGACGCCACTGCTGGATGATCAGGAGCTGGACTCACGTGATTCTACAGGCGCTGTGTACTGGGAAGGCGCTGTTACTGTTTTTCGGAATCGCCAGCATGCGGGACAAGGTTATCTCGAATTGACGGGGTATATGCAATCTTTAGATTTGTAAAATTATTTGTTTAGTTTATAATCATTGCATTACAATACAAACTTAAAAAAATTATTAATATAGCTTTGGTTTTTGTAAACTAGAAAAAAGCATCATTATTAATGGCTTTTTTAAGGAATGCAAAGCGATCAGAACAATTAAAATGTCATATCGTGAATCGAAGGAAATATATTCTGCGTCGGGCGTTATATAGTGTGGAAGCATGTTGCAAAATCAGTATTTTGAGCATACGTGTTTATTTAAAACATTAACCATATGTTAACGAAAAACAGTGTTTTTAGTTTTTTATACGGAATATGCATTTTGGAACGTCGCGCTAAATATGTACCGTATCTAACATTTAGAAAGGATTGGTTCCATGTTTGACAAATTTACAAGAGGAAAAGACGGTTTTGTCCTGACTGTATTACTGTTATTTACCTTGGCAAGCCAGGTTCAAGCGAACCCTCGTTATGCTTCTATCGTAATCAATGCGGATACAGGCACCGTACTCCATGAATCAAATGCTGATGCCAGCCGTTACCCGGCTTCTTTGACAAAAATGATGACGCTTTACATGCTGTTCGAGGCAATGGATCAAGGTAAAATAACGCTCAATACTCAAATGTCTGTGTCCGCGTATGCGGCGTCTAAGCCACAAACTAACATTGGACTGCGAACCGGGGATTACATACGCGTACGGGATGCAATACCTGCTTTAATTGTGCGCTCTGCTAATGATGTGGCCGCGGTGATAGCCGAAGCGCTGGGTACTTCCGAGGCTAATTTTGGTCGTATGATGACCGATAAAGCACGTAATTTCGGTATGCGTTCAACCACTTTCCGCAATGCTTCAGGTCTTCCTAATCACGAACAAAAAACTACAGCGCGTGATATGGCAACTTTGTCCGTACGGTTAATGAAGGATTTTCCACAGCATTATCATTATTTCTCCACAAGATCGTTTCGTTACAAAGATGTTACTTATAATAGTCACAACCGTATGGTTCGTAACACCCAGGGTGTTGATGGCTTGAAAACCGGTTTTATTCGTGCTTCGGGATTTAATGTGGCGACTTCTGCAAAACGTGGTGATCGCAGATTGATTGCCGTGGTGATGGGTGGACAAACTGCAGCTTCCCGTGATCAACACATGGTGCAACTACTAGATCGCAGTTTTAGACAAGTCGCGACAATGCAAATGGCTGGCACGAGTGGTACTAAAGGTGATAATAAAAGCGGTAACAACGGCAGCCAGACAAGCTTAATAACGGTTGAGGCGCCCATTCCCGTCGCCAAACCAAACAATATTGTCGTAGATAATAGACCCGACCCGGCTGCAATATTGCGGGGTGATCTGTCAGTGGTTACGGTAGCGCAACGACAACCTGTCCGGACGAATAACGATACCTGGGGGGTGCAGATTGGTTCATATTATGAGCATGAGCGTGCTCAGGCCCAGGCTCAGGCGGCAACTCGTTGGGTTGCAGGAGAGGTGGTGGTCGTCGAAGTGGAAATCAGCAACCGTAGATTGTATCGAGCAAGGCTAATCGGTTTGCAGCGGAACCAGGCACATAATGCCTGTCAAAGTTTGTCGCGCCATGGAATGGATTGTATGGTTGTACGGTCGCATGGTTAATCAACTGGTAACGATAGCATTTTCTTTACCGAAACGACCGCATAAATAAAATGTGTGGTTGATGATTTTCGATTGGTATCGTTAACTTCAGTGACGCCTTTTTACGTTACGTTTCCTCCAGACGGATTATCATTAAATGCCGCAATGAATGTCTGTCGCATGCGTTTGGCTTAGTCTTGTTTTATCGTAATTATTTTTTATATTCCATTTTCAACACCAGCCATGAATCAATTTGTTGAGAAGCTGCTCGTTCCGACACTTGCATCGAACGGGGCTTTAAAGAAACCGCATCATATTGCTTATATGGATTGGGGTGATACATGTAATCCACATGTCGTTTTCTGCGTTCATGGCTTGACACGTAATTGCCGGGATTTTGACTACTTGGCATCTGCGTTGTCTTCGCAGTGCCGTATCATTTGTCCTGATGTTGTTGGACGTGGGCAAAGTGATTGGCTTGAGGATGAAAAAGACTACGACTATCATCCTGTGTATCTTTCTGACGCGACTTCGTTAATCGCACATATCCAGAGTCAGTATAGTGTGCCCATAACAATTGACTGGGTGGGGATATCGATGGGTGGGCTAATTGGCATGATGGTAGCGATAGAGCCGGAAATTACTATCCATAGGTTGGTGCTCAGCGATATCGGACCGCTGATCCCGGTTGCGGCGTTAAAAAGAATGTCGGAATATGTCGGTAAAGATGTTCATTTCAAGAATCTGGAAGAATTTGAAACATATATTAGAGAGATTTCAGCTCCTTTTGGTCCATTGACTGATGAACAATGGCGTCATCTCACGATTCACAGTGCGCGCTTGCGGAGCGATAATACCTATAGCTTTTACTATGACCCTAAAATTTCTGCGAGCTTTAAGGAGCATGCACTTTTGGAAGATATTGATTTATGGAAATACTGGGACATGTTACGCACATCAACATTGGTGATGCGTGGAGCCGAATCGGATGTTTTGCTTGAACAAACAGCGGCAGAAATGCAAGAAAGAGGCCCAAAAGCTAAAATTGTTGAACTGCCTGGTATAGGACATGCGCCGATCTTGCTTGATAATGCACAGATTTCAGTGGTAAAAGATTTTTTGTTAATGTGATACAAAACATGCTCTTCTTGTACTTTATTGTCATGCTTCTTGG
>DOOY01000118.1 GCA_003514765.1 Nitrosomonas sp.
TTAAGAATAAAAATATTGCCACAAAGTATGCTCCCTGTTGAATAAATTTTTTTATGCTCCGAACTTCCTTCAGTGAAATCGAAATATCGAAATCTGGCTTCCTGAAACAAGTCCTCAAATGCAAACCAGTGTAGAATCGTACCCACAGACCATTTCTGATATTGCGGGTCATAGCCAAGATATTGATACAAAACTACTCCGTCATAAACAGGGCAATACATGTAAGCGACAGGCGTATCGTTATCAAATAAAAGATAAGCTCTGACAAGACCCTGCTGCGCTTTTTCTTCCATTTCCAATCGAAAATCATCTGTTTCCGGTAGTCCGGCATCCAGTAATTTTTCCTGATAGGTTCTGCTCGACAAATCTCTTGCCAAAAGATAGAACGCTTGCAGCTCATCTTTACTGCGATAAGATTTAAACGCTATACCTTGATTGCTAAATTCATTTAACTTCTTTATTTTTCGCCTGATTGTTGAACGTGTTTTTGATGAGAAAGTATTGATGTATTCATCAAAAGTCATGTTTAAATCAATATAATAGCGTTCAAACTGAGCGGGTATATAATATAAATAGCCATCCCTGACAGACAGTCTGGGTTGCCTCTCTCTCAGTGGCAATGATCGCAACAGATACCCTTTTTCACCATTTTCCAACCCGAACGAGGGCAGCCATTCCTGACTGACGGGCGCACCGGGATCAATTACCTCAAACCGTTTTACCTTTAATTGAATTGTTTTTACAAACAAGGTTAAATCGCTCAACATATATTTTAAGGAAACGATTTGTGAGCTCCATAGATCGCTCATGTATATTTGCTCCGTATCTGCTCCAGCATACGTTGTCCGGTTCTCAAGAGTGGTGAAATTAAAGGGGGCGGCTGGTTTTGTACAACAGGCCCCTGATAGTCGCAAAAATCACTGGTATTGAAACAGTCTCTATTTTTATCCAGAAACTCGCAAAGTTGTTGGAATCTTTTAATGACAATTTTATCCGGCCGCTCCAATGAACGATGCAGCAACTCAAAATTATGTGACAAAATGGTAAAATTCTGCCATCCCTGTTCCAGTGCTTTCCATAACAGGCCTTCCATTTCTTTAAACGAACAGGCGCAAAGCTGTGCATGGCGTAAATGACCGGGTCTATCGAAGTAAACTGTCATTGGCACCTCATATACATCTTCATATAACATTGCTTCAGTGACCACCACGCCGGGCATCAGATTACTGTCCGGGCCCAGCAGACACGCATTGTAACTGCTATCCACGAAGATATTATTAGCGCTTAAGGCGCTGAGCGTATCCACATTAAAACCGAAACTGCCTGCGCGAAAGGCCTGAACACGCTCGACACCGGATTCAAGGAGCCATTGCTTTCCCAGTGCAATCAGTTTGGTTTGTTCTTCTTGAGTAAAATAACGCAGGTATTGGCGTTTATGCGATACAGATGGAGATGGAGATGGAAAAATCGGCAGCTTTGCTTCATCCACCCATTCGGTATGCAGGTGCAATTCAACGGATTGGTTGGCCTCTTTGATGATATTGACAATTTCTTTGAGTGGTTCCAAGCCAAATCGGGCGCTGAACATCGGCTCAACAAAAAAAACACCTTTCAGACCATAATCATTGAGTAATTTGAGTTTATAGGGCAGGCCAAAATCGCCTTGTGCCGTCTGCCCATAGATATAGCGCTTAAATGCCTGTGGAAATTTCGTATCAATATCATCCCAGCCACCGCACCAAATTTCCACATCAACCGTAAAATAAACATTTAACATATTTACATGACTCAGTTTATTCGTAATCGCCCATGTATGAACGCACCGTCTTCAATACGACGCATCGGCCAACAAGTTGTCCGTTAGATTCTGCCATGCAATCGCAATCGTTATTTTGTTAACGGGAAAGTATGACACAAATCTAAAATGACATATTTTGTCAGGGGAAAAATATGTCAGAGCAGCTTTCCCGCTTAAAACCGAAAGTTAATTAAAACAACGCAGGCTTGACCACGACCAGTATCACAACTGCAAACAGAATCAAGACCGGAATCTCATTAAACCAGCGATAAAAGATATGACCGTGTGGATTGCTGTCCAGTTTGAAAGCTTTTACACACTTGCCACAATAATAGTGATAAACAATTAATAGCAAAACCAGCGCAAGCTTGGCGTAAAGCCAGCTACCCGTAAAACCATAACCCAGCCATAGCCAGACACCAAAAATAATTGTCAATACAGCACCCGGCGTCATAATGCCATAATAGAGCTTGCGCTCCATTATTTTGAATCGCTCTTTACCGGGTGCATCTTCGCACATGGCATGGTAGACAAACAGGCGTGGCAAATAAAACAACCCGGCAAACCAGGTAACCATGAAAATAATATGCAACGATTTTATCCAGAGCATGGCAATGTATTCAGTTTGTTAGTATATTTTTTTAATTTGTTACGAGCTTTATATCTCATGCCTGATGAACGTGATCTGTCGACTGATGAAGTACACGGCAAAAGCCGCGAAAAAAATAAAGCGTAAAGCATGGAACAGCAGGATCATCCATCCTGATGTTCCATGAAACTGAAGATTTCTATAGAATTAGTCTCTGAGTGTGAAACCGACTTTAACCGTCACCTGCCAGTGTTTGATCGTACCTTGATCAATCTGACCACGTGTTTCTATAACTTCAAACCAGCGCATATCCTTAACGGTTTTTGCTGCTCTGGCGATGGCATTCTCCACCGCATTTTGCATGCTAACCGAAGATGAACCGGTAAGTTCCATGATTTTATAAATATGATCTGACATAATTTCACTCCTTTCTAATGAATATTTATTTATATTCAATCTCCCCGCCCGCAGTGTAAAAAGCGACTATACTGATACTCTCATAAGTTCATCCTGTAAACAAGATGACTTTTCGAATAACCCCTCACATGCAATCTAAATTAATCTTCATGTGTTTTTCAGCAGAAGCGAGTTTTATCGTTGGCGGATCTCTGGTCTTGATTGGCGCGGCTATTATCAAGAAAGTTCACTATAAGAGAGATATTCCTGTCGCGCTGATACCGCTTATTTTTGCGGCACAGCAGATCATTGAAGGTTTATTGTGAGTCTCGCTGAACAACGGCAACTTGCAGGCTCAATTCTGGCTGAGCCATGTTTATGGTGTTTTTGTGGGCGTCATATGGCCGTTTTATGTTCCTTTTGCAATTTATTGTACAGAAACAGACCGCATACGCAGAAAAATAATCGCAGCTGCCGGACTTGCCGGTCTTACACTGGCAATCTACACCAGTGTCGGTATCGTCAGTCAGCCGATTTCAGTCGAAATCATCAATAATCATATTTATCATGAACATGATATTCATATCTATCCGCTGCTGATCATGATATATCTGTTCGCTACCTGCATACCCTTTATACTTTCGGGCTTTAGAAATTTGCACTTGACAGGAATTACCGTTACGTTCGGTTTCTTTGTAGCCTATTTCATCTACAACAAGACTTTTGTGTCTGTCTGGTGCTTTTTTGCAGCCATTGCAAGTGCATTAATTTTTCTGTATTTTATAAGAAGAGTCCGAAAACCGCTTATTCCTATAGCTTAGTAAGCCAAGCGGATACATTACAATCAACGATCAATATCGTTATCAACATAGTAGCTTCTCAAAGTCTGAGATCAACCTGTGCTCAAATAACAATCAACCTTTACTTGAAATATATACTTGTTATGAAATCACAAATAAACTATTCATTTTATTCCACTATTCTGTTTATAGTAGCCACACTGTTTATTGTTTCAACACCTGTTGCAGCAAATAAATCGGTTTATGGCTTTCTTGAACCTGTAACATTAACTCCTGACAAGGTTACACTGACAGCGAAGCTGGATACAGGCGCGGAAACTGCTTCAATTTCCGCAAAAGATATTCAGTTATATGAAAAAGAGGGTGAAGAATATGTCAAGTTTAAAGTCTCGCACCCCGAGCTGGAACAAGCGCTTGACTACAATTTACCGATTATCCGCCATACAAAAATAAAAAAACGTGCGACTGGAGGCGCTAAAATCCAAAAATACCATTCTCGTCCCGTGGTCAATATGCAAATCTACTTTGACGGCAAACCGCATAAAATAATGGTAAATCTAATCGACCG
>DOOY01000031.1 GCA_003514765.1 Nitrosomonas sp.
AAGTAGTTGCGTTTCTTCACCTGTTCCACACGTTCACGCCGGGTGAGCGGCGGCTGATCGAAAGCGACATGACAGATCAGATCAAAGGCATCGAAATCCTTACCTACCTCATCAGCCAGTGGTTCAAGTAACAGGCCGCGCTGTTCCAGCTCATGCAGAATAGCGGCCTTGCGATCCGCTGAGCTCCATCTGCGCAGGAATTCATCGAGTGAGGCATAATCCCGGCGCACGGTCTGGCGGGTGTAATCCTTGAGTGATTCGGTAATCAATTTGCCTTCCGGTCCGTAATACTGCACGCGTTCGGCAATCACATACACGGCGACATCACCAAGTACATATTTCACGCGACCCGTGCCAGACCCACCATTGCCGCCTTCACCCGGCCCTGTTGCTGCGGGGCCGTTGCCTTCTGTTCCCGGCGGTACAGGGTGGCCATTTTCACCGGGGATGACAGGCGGTTCTGGTTCCGGTGGCACTGGCGGTTCATGTGGTTTGGGTTCGTAAACAACAATTGGCGGGCCATCAAATGCTTCATCTGCAAACAGCTCGGTTGCTTTTTTGAAATCCATAATAGTGAACCAGAACTTACCGTAGTCTTCATTGATGCGGGTGCCACGCCCGATGATCTGCTTGAATTCGGTCATTGACTTGATGTGTTGATCCAATACCACCAGTTTGCAGGTTTGTGCATCAACGCCGGTGGTCATCAGCTTGGAGGTGGTGGCGATGACAGGATAGCGTTCTTCCGGGTTGATAAAGTTGTCCAGCTCGGCCTTGCCCTCAGCCTCATCGCCGGTGATACGCATCACGTATTTGCGGTTTTCCTTGATCCGCTCGGGATTCAAGTTCACCAAAGCCTGGCGCATACGCTCGGCGTGGTCGATGTCATCGCAAAACACGATTGTTTTTTGAAATTCACCGGTCTGTTGAAGAAATTGGGTAATTTTCCATGCTACCAAATGGGTGCGCTCATCAAATACAATGTTGCGGTCAATATCTGCCTGGTTGTATATGCGGTCTTCAATGAGATTTCCATACTTGTCTTTTTGACTTTTGTTCGGTCGCCACCCCCGAAGATCGATATCAAAATCAACGCGCACGACTTTGTATGGTGCAAGAAAACCGTCCTCAATGCCTTGCTTCAGGGTGTAGCTGTAGACCGGGTCACCAAAGTAATGAATGTTGGAAACGTCCCTGGTTTCTTTTGGCGTTGCAGTTAATCCCACATGCGTGGCTGAGGCGAAATACGCCAGAATCTCACGCCATGCGGAATTTTCCGCTGCGCTGCCACGGTGACATTCGTCAATCACGATCAAATCAAAAAAATCTCGCGAGAATTGTTTGTAGATATTTTTTTCTTCTTCACTGCCGGTGACCGCCTGATACAGGGACAGGTAAATCTCGTAACTCTTGTCGATCTGGCGCTTGCTGATTTTGGTCATGGCCGCACCAAATGGCTTGAAGTCATTATTCTTGGTCTGATCCACCAGAATGTTGCGGTCAGCCAGGAACAGAATACGTTTTTTGGTGCCAGACTTCCAAAGCCGCCAGATGATCTGAAATGCGGTGTAGGTCTTGCCGGTACCGGTGGCCATAACCAGCAAGATGCGCTGCTGAGCTTTCGCTACCGCTTCCACCGTGTTGTTGATGGCACTCACCTGGTAATAGCGCGGGGTGCGGTCTGTACCATCATCGAAATATGACATTTCCACGGTATGCCGGGCAGCGGTGGTGTCTAACCCTTTCCACTGGCAATAACGTTGCCATAGCTGTGCGGGTGACGGGAATGCGTCCAGCACCAACTCCTGCTCGGTCTTGTCTGACAGACCGGTGCGGTCATGCATCAGGAAGGCGTCGCCATTGGAGCTAAATACAAACGGCACACCAAGGGTCTCGGCATAGTTCAGCGCTTGCTGCATACCGGAGCCCACACTGTGGCCGTTTTCCTTGGCTTCGATCACTGCCAGCGGGATATTGGATTTGTAGTACAGAATATAGTCGGCGCGTTTTTGTTCACCACGGGTATGCATCTTGCCGCGCACGATGATGCGGCCTTTGGTGAAAGTCACTTCCTCACGGATCTGAGTATGCAGATGCCATCCTGCTTTAATAATGGCCGGGGTGATGTATTTTGTGCAAATGTCGCGTTCAGAGAAGCTTTTCTTGTCGACCATATGGTAAAGGTGTTCGTGGTTTCTTATTTATTTTTACTGGATACACTTACCTATACAGGCTAAGACTGGCAGTGACATCACAGCACGTTCGTACCTGCTATAACTGCTGGATACCGAAATTGTATCTGTTATGGCAAATTATTTGAAGGTAAGCGGTTTGGAGAGTGCTTACATACTGAAAAAAGCGGCTCCGGTATAATTGCGTGCCGGTCTCCGGCAGGGATGAATTGGTTTGTTATTTTTTAGCCCGCAGGTAAAGAACTTTCTGGTTTGAGCTGGCACATCCAAGCCAATACAGTTTGCCTCATTGAGTTCACAAAAATCTGGATTTATTTTCTCCAAAGCTTTGGTTGACGGTTTATAAGCCATAAAAATACAGGCTCTAACATTTGGATGGCAGTGTTTCTTGGTTCTGATTATGGTGGTTTTCCCATTATGATTTATGACCTTCTCAACAGTGTATTTATATCCAATACTAATTTTATACAAACTTTCAGCTACTTTAGCATCGGCCATTGATTTGCCCCTCTTTATGGACTCGGAAAATTCAGGATATATTTTTTTCCACGCATAAATAGTGTCTGTATTTACTTCAAAAAAATCAGCTAATTGTTTATCAGTTGCACCAAGCAAACATAACTTATATGCTTGTTTCACATACTCTTCTCGATAGAGAGTTGGTCTGCCCGGTTTGGCTTTGCTGTTAAAATCCAGAACCTTAGCAGTGATGGTTTCTGAAACTTTGGATTTGTTTTTTTGGAGACCATGGTTTCTTGTTTAGCAAGCTTGGATTCTTTGCTATCTGGTTTTGATTTTGTATTTTCTTGCGTCATTTTTTATTCCGGGATATTTCAAACATTCCTGACTTTATTTGTTTTGATTGGAATTCTGGGATGTCCCATTCATTTTCCGAAGAATCTCAATCAATTCAGATAAGTCTGAAGCTGGTAGACCTATGCTGCGTTTACCAACCTCGCCGTCAAAATTAATCTTTGTAAGATAGAAATAATGACCACTTTGAATAACTCGATTCTTTTTTGGTGCCTTCGTTTTCCATACCTCTAACCGGTAATCACTCCGCACAAGCACGCCAATAAAACCATCAGTCAATTTACGCATATACATCCTTTATATTTTTCAGCAGAACTCTCAATAAATACCCTATGTAATGGAATATATAAGTATAAGGGTGTTCGATTTTCGAAGTCTGTTCCATTTTTTTCTTGAAATCTCTCGGCGCCTTTGCTGGCAAGGGTCTTACGAATAATTTCCGATTTTTCTACGCTTCGAATCTCGAAGCGTATGGATTTCATGGACTTTGTTTTCCGAAGCTTGAATTTTTTTGTGACAGCCCTTTTAATTCTGTAAGCGTTATGTTTTCTGGCAGTTTGTCTGGGTCATATTGTCGATAGTCATAGGTAGGCGCTCCACCTTTGATACCTAACTTGCCATTTGCATTGATAGCCAAATGTGTGAAGCAATACAAACAACACTGTTGGAGACTACAATTATTGCCACCACCATTTCTTGTTTCACGAAGGAAGCCATGTGCTATCAGATATGCGAGCGCCTTTGATAACGTAGACGAAGATCGCCAACCATAATACTCAAGCTGACTCAGTGTTGCGTGGATATTTCCATAATTGTTGCCGCGATATTGCATCATCATGTCATGCCAAAGCAGCTTTGCGTTGCCTGGTAAACTTCTAAATGCCAGTGAATCATAAAGTTCTTTTGGTACCCGATAATGTGGTTCCCATTTTCTAGGCTTGACCATACCTGCTACCTCCAATTTTTTCGACCATCACATGCCGGTATACTTTTACGATTTCCACAATTCGCCTTGTCCTTGCTTCATCAAATCTCAGCTGTTGTTTGCTTTTGATCCTTGTCAAACCACCTGATTGATCGTGTCTGCCATGATCAACCGTCCTGGAGCAAACCGCAACGAGTGCTTCGCCTGTCAGAGATGGAAACACCGCCCCTACAAAATCAGCGTTCGTCATCAAAACACCTCCTTTGCCACCTGTGCCAGTTTCATCTGACTCGCAGGCAAAAACTGTCGGAGGCAATGGCAGTCATGGCAATCCTCTAAAGCCGCAACTTTGCGGGCAGCTTCCAGCTTTATCACTAATTCACGAATTGCGTCATCAGTCATGCCTGCAATACTAACCGCGTTGATTGCAGCAACTTCATGCTCAGGCCAAGCAGATGCACGAGCACCGATCTTTACCGAGGTAGTGAAAAGCCCATTTTGAATGTCTTCGTAATGTTGAGATTTGCGTAAACCACGCAAAGATAGAACATCATTCAAGCGTAACAGTACTTGCGTAAATTTCATCGTCGAAAATCCTCATAGTGGCCGCCGACCGAATGTCGGCAGTTAAAGTGCTATAGTGGACTCCGGCGGATACCGCTTTTTACGCATTTTTCCGTCTTTTGATTTGTTGCAATTAAGTTGTTGAATTACAACATGTTATTTCTACACCCAAATTGGTGTTTTGGTATAAAACTACACTATCTTATTGATATATATACGGTATTAACTACGTGTTTTTTGCGGCAACGGCTAAGTGAACGAGCAGGGGAACGCCTTCTGGCAGATTCGCACCTGCTTTAATGCTTAAAAGAAAATTGAGGGCGCGTATCCTGTCTTCTGTAGACATAGAATAGTCTGCAAGGTGTTTGTAAGCCAGGACGAGTCCCTCATTTCTGATAACGGCTCTCTTGTGACGAGCTCTTCCACTTGCTTTGCCTGCTTTACGCGCGCGCTGAATCAGGCGTTTGTTGTTAAGCGGCATATTGGTGTTTCGTCAGAATGAAACCAAAAAGAAGAATGGCGATTTGTAGGGAACCTGCCATTTTTTTTCTCCGAGCTGGAATGCTTGGTAAATTAACTGCTGGTTTACGCAGTGGTGCGCGCTTGCGTCAACCTATCTTTTCGTATTGGAACAATTGCTGCATTGACATTGATTACTGTGTCGCAAAACTTTTGCCACTCATTCATCATGCACCGTCTTTTTTTCAGCATGTCACCTCGACGGTAAGCAGCTTCGGTTTTGTCCTTGATCACATGCGCCAGCGCCATTTCGCATATTTCATTGGGGTAATTGGTGTGTTCACTTGCCCAGTCCCGGAATGATGATCGAAAACCATGTACCGTGCATGCATAACCTATAGTGACTTGTAATAACTTGTCCATGGCTGCGTTTGATAATCCTTTGTTTGCTTTACCGCCAGGGAAAATGAAATCGGATTGACGCATGAGCAGGGGCTTATTCAATATTTCAATACAGCGATTTGATAATGGAACACGGTGTTCTCGGTTGGCTTTCATGCGGCTGGCGGGAATTATCCAAACCTGTTCGCTCATGTTAATTTCGTCCCATGTCGCCGCAATGACTTCATTTGTTCGTGCTGCCGTCAAGACAAGAAATTCCAAAGCCAATGCTGAGATACTTTC
>DOOY01000145.1 GCA_003514765.1 Nitrosomonas sp.
CCTCATCGCTGACAACCGGTTTAAAATCATTTGCATGTTCATTGACCGGAAGCAAGTTTTTCGGAGGAGATAACAAGTTACCTGCAAGCAGCGCATCGTAGCGGCTGCGCACAACCGGATTTACAAGCACTGAATAGGCCTCGTCCAGCAGCTCCAGGTCTTGGTACGGATATTTTGTCAATGCGTGATAACTTGCAATAATAACTGCCACAGGCGCATCAGGCTGTACCTGCAATATACGATAATAATTTCTACGATTCTTTTTGGCCACTTTCCCAGAACGGCCTGGAAAGCTTTTAACAGTGCCTGCAGCGAATGGCCCCAGACTTAGTTTCCTGATCGAGTAACGCTTTTGCAGCCTGCGGTCATAGACTGCGCGTTTTAATGGATCCTGAAGTACTGCATAGGCAGTATTCAGCAAGCTGGCCTGCAAATCTGCCAAACTTTGATCAGGATGCAACTTCAACTTCTGCATCAACACACGGTGATTTACTTTAATAACCGTCAGCGGTGCATCCGGTTGTGCATAGAGTGTTCGATATAAGTTGCGCCTCTCTTCCATGATGCAACCTTGCTGGTTTTGCTTAAAATTTAAAAATGAATCAATCAGTTATTGTATAGCAGATTGATTGCTGTCAGATGTATCTTAATAGATTGCAATGAACAAGTAAACTGTCCTAAAGCACAATAATCAGTAAACATACGGCTACTCAGGGCATCGGGTTTGAAAGCGACCAAATTCAACGCTTTGTTCTTGATCATACGAAGGATTTATTACCATGAACAAACAAGTTCGGGCAATTGATATTTGTAATCAGGCGCTTCTTGAATTGGAATTGGAGTTAGCCAAGAAAGCAGGAATGATTGCGGTCACGAGAAACCTTTCCCCCGAAAATCATCTAAAAAATCATTAATCAAAAACATGGCCATAGTCATAAAATTCGGCCCGTGCATCCATTTCAAATCAAAGTCACCGCTTCGCAGTGCAAAACCACACGATGAATTTCTGAGCAAGTTCCATCCAGATTAATCATCTGTATTGATCGTTACCTGATTACGCCCTTTCCTTTTTGCATCATAAAGCGCCTTGTCGGCAGCCTCACTGACGCTTTTCACATCCGGAAAATGCTTGATATCCGCAATACCGCAGCTAAATGTAACTTTAAATTCTCTGTTGTCATTCATATGAAGCAGACGCGAAAACACTTTACGTATCTCTTCAATCACTTTGGCAGCTTCTGGCGCATTGGTGTCTGTCATAATAACTGCAAATTCCTCACCGCCGTAACGGCCGACTATATCAGTGCCACGCAACCGTTGTTTGAGTAATCGTGCCAGGCTCTTTAGAACACGGTCACCTGCCGCATGCCCATAAGTATCATTTACTTTCTTGAAAAAATCGACATCAATCATCGCAAATGATAATGGGGTTTTTAATCTATTCGAACGCACGATTTCGCGTCCGAGCTGCTCTTTAATTGCAGTATGATTAAGCAAGCCGGTCAACCCATCACGCACCATTAATCCACGCAGTAAACGCGCCCGCCGCACGCGCATGGTTACCGCTGAAACCAGTCGTTTTGGATCAATAGGCTTAACCAGAAAATCATCACCCGCCAAGCACATCGCTTCCAATTGCGTATTAAAATCATTTTCTGATGATAAATAAACAATCGGCACGCTGAGCAAGCCATCTATCTGACGTATCACTTTCGCAAGCTCAATACCGCTGCACTCAGGCATATAAACATCTATTAAGATCACATCCGGATTAAATTCCAGCAGCGTTTTCATGACTGCATCTGTCTTTTCAACCGTTCTCACAACCATGCCAGACAACTCAAGCACAGCAGCATGATATGCCAGGACTGTTGCGCTATCGTCAATGATCAATACACGAAAAGGCTCCTGAGTTTGCGGCACAGCAAACGAATCAAGTTGATCAATAAGTTCGGCAGAGTTGATCGGTTTTGTAAGATACGCAACGCCACCTGCCCGTACCGACTCCAAGCGCATCGCCAAATCATCATTTGGAGAGATAAACATAACCTGTAAAGGGTCGCTCATTTCCTGCTGAATTTCTTTCATGATTCGAATGCCGGCCATAGGATCATCCGAAAATTCAACGTTCATTAAAACAATAGCATTAGGGTCTTCTTTGATCGCCACACGGAATTTGTCCAACTGACCGAAAACCTCCACTTCATATCCGTAATAACTCAACTGCAAGGCCAACTCCTGCGCAGCCTCCTGATCATCATCCACAACAAAAATCCGGCATACTTCATCTGAGTCCGGAGAATTGTTGTTAAACTTCTCTACGATAATTTGCGTTTGCGCTTTCTCTGGTTTATGAGCCCATTGATTGAGCGCCTGCATCTGCAAATGTATCTCGTTACTTTGCAGCTCATCTACAAATGTTTTATTCTGCAGCAGAATTTTTAAAGCCTGTTCCAGCGTATCTGCAATCTGACTTAACTCTTCAAATCCAAAGGTCTTACTTGAACCCACCAAACCATGCACTTTGCGATGCACTATCTGCAATGCCTCAACATCCCAGTCATTTTGAAGCTGTTGCCACGATGTTTCTATATCCGCAATTTTTTCTGGAAGTTCTTTGATAAATGCATCGGCCAACAGGTGCATTTTTTCTTGAAAGTCAGCTACAGAACTATTCATGGTAGGTTACCTAATTTGTAAAAAAATGTTTATATAAATGCCTCGGTCAAGCAGGTATACCCGGCACTCCATCCAGGTTACTCAAATTATCTTGTCTTATAACACTACTTTGAAATTTATCTCATTGTATGAAAATTTTTTGCTGCAAACCAGCGCACATCAACTTTCAGTTATCTATTCTCTGTTTACAAGTTAAATTGTAACATTAAGGCTTTCAAAATATTAGAACTATTCAAAAAGAACATGTTAAAACGCATATTCACATATGCTTCCGGCTGTGTGGCGCTCACCTTAATTATCGGCTTTCTTATCGGCGAAATAGTCACGGGCTCGGCTGCCACTGCGACAGAGTCCTTATTGACTGACTTACCCGTACATTCAGTCAAAATCCCGGCTTCGGATGACACAGATGTACATGGCTGGCTGGTGTATGGAAAAGATGGCAATGGCGCAGTATTGCTCGTACATTCGATACGCAGCAACCGCGTGGAAATGTTAAGCCGTGCGCGCTTTTTAACCGCTCAAGGCTATCATGTGCTTCTTATCGATTTGCAAGCACATGGCGAAACACCCGGCGACCGCATTACATTCGGCGCCCGCGAGTCAAAGAATGTTGAGGCTTCCATCGGTTTTTTACGCAAAACTTTTCCAAACGAAAGCATTGGCGCAATTGGCGTGTCATTAGGCGCAGCAGCCATTGTATTGGCGAAACATGATCTGAAGCTAAGCGCGGTTATACTGGAATCGCTCCATCCAACAATAGAGGAAGCTGTTAAAAATCGATTAAAACTGTTTCTGGGTAAACCGGGCACATTTTTCCTGCCGTTATTACTTGCTCAAATCTCTTTTTTTACCGATACCCCTATTGATGAATTGAGCCCCATTACGCGCATCAACAATCTTAATTCGCCATTGCTGATTATTTCCGGCACAAACGATAGGCATACGACACCCCCCGAAACCGAACGTCTGTTTGCCGCCGCAAGGGAACCCAAGGAACTCTGGATTGTACCTGGCGCCGGACATTTTAATATGCACGATTACGCTGGCAGAACATACGAACAGGAGGTGCTGGGTTTCCTGTCGCATTACCTCAGGCCACGTTGATCATCTTGTCGAGGATGCCGGAAAACATGACGCCACAAAACACGCAGGTTATATAGTAAAGTAGAGCTTTAGTACGTGTAACAGCTAAGGAAGATGGATTGTAATATTTTTTAACACAGCATCAACGAAAACACATTTAAACAAAAATATTATGCATGAATATAATAAAATTCTGGTTGCAATTGATTTTTCAGATTACGGAAATTTAGTTGCCAAGCAGGCGCAGCATTTAGC
>DOOY01000317.1 GCA_003514765.1 Nitrosomonas sp.
TTGCCCAACGGTAACTTGAAAGCGCAATTACTGGTAGCCGAAGTGTTTGAACTACGGCGATCATATGAATGGCGGGGTCTTGGCCTGGTACCGTACAGTGCATTGCGTATCAAATCCAACTTTGCCGACTTTGACGCGGAGCAACGTTTCGAAATACCCGTGTTATCGATTGCCGATAACAAGGCCTGCGAATGCGGTGCGATACTGCGTGGTGTCAAACATCCGCGTGATTGTAAAATTTTTGGCACAGTCTGTACGCCGGAAAATCCTGTCGGTTCCTGCATGGTGTCATCAGAGGGTGCATGCGCTGCATATTACCGATATGGCAGATTTCGCGAATCCCGCCCTGAAAATGCAGTGACAAAGAACTGATGCAGCAAACCCGCAAAAAGAAAACAGTCTACACACGGCCACTGGATTTTAAAAAAGGATGTGTTGAAATGGTGCATGGCAGTGGCGGGCGTGCGATGACGCAATTGATCGACCAGCTCTTTATGGCGGCATTTGATAATCCATATTTGCAGCAAATGAATGACCAGGCCGTTTTTTTGGGTTATAGCGGGCGCATGGTCATGTCGACAGACAGCCATGTCATCACGCCGTTATTCTTTCCAGGTGGCGATATCGGCAGCCTTTCAGTACATGGCACGGTAAACGATGTCGTCATGTCCGGCGCAAAGCCGTGTTATCTTGCAGCCAGTTTTATTCTGGAAGAAGGTTTTCCGCTGGCCGATCTTAAAAAAATTGTTGAGTCCATGGCCGCCGCCGCCCGGGCAATTCCTATTCCTATTATTACCGGAGACACCAAAGTCGTGGAGCAGAACAGTGGGGATGGTGTTTTTATTACCACCACGGGTATCGGTATCGTGCCGGAAGGAATAAACATCTCATCAGAGCGCGCAACGCCCGGAGACAAAATACTGCTATCCGGAACAATCGGTGATCACGGTATCGCAATCATGTTGGCACGGGAAGATCTGTCTTTTAAGAGTACGCTCGAATCCGATACTGCCTCGCTGCATGACTTGGTGGCTGGAATGGTCAAGACTGCACCGGATATTCATGTACTGCGCGACCCTACCCGCGGCGGCATTGCGGCGTCACTCAATGAAATTGCGCAGCAATCGGGCACAGGAATGGTGTTATATGAAAATCAAATTCCAATGCAGGCGCAAGTAAGCGCCGCTTGTGAATTTCTTGGTTTCGATCCCCTATATATTGCTAACGAAGGCAAGTTGATTGCTATCTGCTCAGCCGAAGATGCCGATAAACTGCTGGCAGTTATGCAAGTGCATCCGCTGGGACAAAATGCTGCCATCATCGGTGAAGTGATCGAAGACAACCACTCATTTGTACAAATGGAAACCCGGTTTGGCGGCAGGCGTGTTGTGGACTGGTTGAGTGGCGATCAGTTGCCGCGAATTTGTTGATACCTGCAAGCGGGAATCCGTATTGAACCAGTGAAGATTTTATTTCTGACACACAGTTTCAATAGCCTCACACAGCGCCTTTTCGTCGAACTGACACGTCGTAATCATGACATTGCCATCGAATTTGATATCAATGATGCTGTTAGCATTGAAGCGGTTGAATTGTTTCAACCCGAATTGATCATCGCGCCATTTCTAAAACGCGCTATTCCCGAAACCATCTGGCGCAGAATTCCATGTTTTGTCGTCCATCCCGGCATTGTCGGCGACCGCGGGCCTTCCGCACTTGATTGGGCCATTATGTATGAAAAAAAGCAATGGGGCGTGACCGTTTTACAGGCCAATGCGCAGATGGATGCGGGAGATATCTGGGCTACAGAGAATTTTTCGATGCCACCGGTTCATCCGACTAAAAAAAGCAGTTTATATCGCCACCAGGTGGTTGAAGCTGCGGTCTGCGCCGTACTGACCGCCGTTGAACGTTTTACTGCCGGGAACTATGCACCACAACCACTGGATTATTTAGATCCCGAAGTGCGCGGACGGCTGCATCCGCCGATTCGTCAGGTCGATCGTACCATTGATTGGCAGTGCGATAATACCCATACGGTCTTGAAAAAAATTGGTGCGGCTGATGGATTTCCGGGCGTGCTTGATACGATTTATGACGCATCCTGGTATTTGTTTGACGCATATCCTGAAGCACACTTAACCGGTGAACCAGGTAATATTATCGCAAAGCGTAATAATGCCATTTGCCGCGCGACAACTGATGGCGCAGTTTGGATTGGTCACTTAAAACGCAAGTTTGAAAAAATGGAAAATGATTCTTCATTCAAAATTGCCGCCACACTGGCTTTGCGGCAACTTCCGGGTAATGCGCTCGATAGCGTGCCGGAAGTCTGTTATGATTTTTTTGTACCCGGTTCATATAACACTTATCGTGATATCTGGTTTGAACAGAAAAATGCAGTCGGCTATCTGCATTTCGCTTTTTATAACGGCGCAATGGACACCGGTCAATGCGAACGGTTACGGCAAGCTTATCTGCAGGCTGCGAAACAGAATGTTAAAGTGATTGTGCTCATGGGCGGGCCGGATTTCTGGTCGAACGGCATTCACCTCAATCATATTGAGCAAGCAGCAAGCCCTGCGGATGAATCCTGGCGCAATATCAATGCCATGAACGATTTGGTGCAAGCCATCATCACCAATGAACGGCAACTCACCGTTGCCGCACTGCAAGGCAATGCCGGTGCAGGTGGTGTTTTTCTGTCCCTGGCCGCGGATTATATTTATGCAAGAGAAAGCGTCATTTTGAATCCGCATTATAAAAGTATGGGTAATCTGTACGGATCGGAGTATTGGACGTATTTGTTGCCCAGACGTGTCAGCAGAGATGAGGCCGTATCGTTAACACAAAACCGCTTGCCGATCGGCGCTCAGGAAGCCGTTGATATGGGGTTAATCGACGCTTGTTTTGCACAGGACCGGCAGGTATTCATCGAACAAATCGAACGATGCGCTGAACAATTTGCCCATGCACCGGATTATCCCGTCCGTTTGCAGCAAAAAGTGCAGCGACGTCGATGTGACGAACAACAAAAACCCCTGCAAAACTACCGGAAAGAAGAACTACACCATATGGAACTGAATTTCTATGGCTTTGATCCCAGTTACCATGTGGCACGTTATCATTTTGTGCATAAACTGCCCCATGCCTGGACCCCACTCTATCTGGCAAAGCATCGGCGCAGCACTTATTAAGGTGGAAATGGTGTGAAAACCTTATTTCTGGTATCTTTAGTTACTTTTTATTTAAGAATACTTGACATATTCTGTTGCAAGTATCGTGCGACATATCCAGAAAGATATACATATTTAGAATTCACTACACCGGCTGAAATCATGTGATTTGGCTACGAGAGAACTCGGCGGCTTGAGGAACTTGGCTGTTCTCGCGTTCCAACATTAAAAAACGCCTCTTCATAAAAAATGAATCCAAGCATCTCCATAGATGGTATTGCCCGCTCTTATGTCGGCATGCCTGAATTTTTACGATAGGAGAAATTCGTTCATGTCCCGCCACATCCAACGATGGCTGAACAACATTGGTGTTCGTAACAAACTCATTCTCTATGTGACGGTTCCAATTATCGCAATCCTTTTTTTTGCGATTTCCGTATCTGTCGAGAAATATCAATATTACAAAAACAGCAAGGATACCTACAATTTTTTATCCCTGGTAATCAAGCTTGATAATCTGATATTCGAAATGCAAAAAGAACGTGGAATCAGTACAGGCCTGATCGAAACCGGTTCCACATTTTTTCATAAAGAAATCAATGCCCAACGCGAATTGACGGATAAGGCACTGCGCAGCTATTTGCAACAAAAAAATATTGATGTCAATTTTTTAAATGGTGCGGTACATGAAGTAGCCTCTGATCTGGATAAAATGCTTGCAGAATTACCGGTTATCCGCAGTTATATCGACGGGGCCAATTTTGGCAATTCGATTCAAAAATTTTCTGCTTTGAATACACAAAGCATTAATGTTATTCGATATCTTCAGCAATTAACAAATGACCAGAAATTAGGCAGATTGAGCGATGCTTACAATAACTTACTGTGGTTACGGGAAAGCGCCGGACAGGAGCGTGCCGCATTGATCTGGGTTTTTGCTTCAGGAGAAATTAACGCGGATTATTTTCGCCAGATCATCTCTTATATTGAGTCTCAGAAAACTTTGCTACAAAACTATACAATTAAAGCACCGCTTGAATATCGTGACCTGCTACAACAGCGGCTATCCCACCCTGTAAATGAAACAGTGACAGAGTTCCGTAATGCAGCGATTAATAAAGTCGTGCGCAACGAACTATTGAATGAATTGCAATCGCTTATCGGTTATGGAGGCTTTATACACAATTACAAGAATTACGTCATTCGCGGCGACAAAATTCAACTGGAGAATATGCAACACCTTGAACAACAAGTGCAAGATCTTTTTAGACGTTTCAAAGACGTTCCGGGAATGACTCAAAAAGATCTTGTTCATCTGGCAGCCATTGAAGAGACATTTGATAGTTATTTCAGTATGGTTGCCAAGATAACGGTCCTGCTGCAGCAAGGAGCAACCATTCAGGCAATTGATGAGATAGCAAAAGTGGATGACACATCGGCATTGCAAGCAATTTCATACTTTCGCAAAGGATTGGCCGGAAAAAATGCCGTTGTATGGTGGAAAAACGCTACAGAACGGATTGACTTGATAAAAGAAGTGAGCGATCAACTTAAATTGGATATTTCCGAACGGGCTGCTATCAACATGCAATCGGCAAAACGCAGTTTGTGGTTTTTCATCACTATAACTTTGGTTACCCTGGTGATATCTTTTACCCTCGGGATTTTAATTATGCGCAGACTGGTAAGTGAACTAAAAAATATTTCCAGTAATATGAGGAGAATGTATGTCGAACATCGGTATGACCAACCGCTGCAAGTCTCTGGAAAAGACGAAGTCGGCTTTATGGCAAAAACCTTCAATCAACTCATGAAAGAACGCCAGAAATTTGAGACGGAATTACGTCTTTCTGCTGAAGTTTTTGCAAACCTTACAGAAGCAATCATGATCGCGAATGCTGACAAACGCATAAGAATGGTCAATCCTGCATTTATCCAGGTATCCGGCTATAGTGAGGAACAGATTTTAGGAAAAGATTTTCTTTATTTGAATGAAAACTTAATGAGTAAGGCTGCCGCACGTCAGATGTGGAATAAGCTGTTAGTTGATTCGCATTGGGAAGATGAAGTCTGGCATAAAAAACCAGACGGCCAGGAATACCTTGTATGGTTAA
>DOOY01000344.1 GCA_003514765.1 Nitrosomonas sp.
TCTAAGAAGCCTAAAACAGCCTAATGGTCAGCAAGGTTAAAAGATAAGAAGGAAACATAATGCCAAGACGTAGAGAAGTTCCAAAACGTGAAATACTGCCGGATCCAAAATATCATAATATTGAGTTGGCTAAATTTGTAAATGTTTTGATGACTCGCGGGAAAAAATCTGTTGCTGAGAGGATCATATACGGTGCGTTGGATCATATAGAAAAGAAAACTGGCGGTGATCCAATGGAAATTTTTACGCAAGCGTTGACAAATGTTCGCCCGTTGGTAGAGGTGAAAAGTCGGCGGGTAGGTGGGGCTAATTATCAGGTTCCTGTTGAAGTTCGCTCGGTTCGAAGAAATGCACTGGCAATGCGGTGGCTGCGTGATGCGGCTAGAAAGAGAAGTGAAAAGTCAATGGATATGCGTTTGGCTGGAGAGCTGGCAGAAGCGGCCGAAAATCGAGGCGGAGCAGTTAAGAAAAAGGAAGAAGTTCATAGAATGGCGGAATCAAATAAGGCTTTCTCGCATTTTAGATTTTAGTTTATTGGTTTTTGGTTCATTCGTTCAATTAGTTAGTATTCAATTATATAAGTTAGGGCATTTGTACTGTGGCAAGAAAAACTCCCATAGAACGCTATAGAAATATAGGCATTATGGCGCATATTGACGCCGGTAAAACAACAACTACTGAGCGCGTGCTTTTTTATACCGGTGTCTCGCATAAGATTGGTGAGGTGCATGACGGTGCGGCAACCATGGATTGGATGGAACAAGAGCAGGAAAGAGGTATTACTATTACTTCTGCTGCAACGACTTGCTTTTGGCAGGGTATGGATGGTAACTATCCAGAACACCGCATTAATATTATTGATACCCCTGGTCACGTAGATTTTACGATCGAGGTGGAGCGCTCGTTGCGCGTGCTTGATGGAGCTTGCACGGTATTTTGCGCTGTGGGTGGCGTGCAACCACAAACTGAGACCGTCTGGCGCCAGGCCAATAAATATCAGGTGCCTAGGTTGGCTTTCGTGAATAAGATGGACAGATCGGGTGCCGATTTCATGCGTGTTTATGAGCAGATCCAAACAAGATTAAAAGCTGTTCCGGTGCCCATACAGTTACCTATCGGGGCGGAAGATAAGTTTGAAGGCGTGGTTGATCTGGTAAAAATGAAAGCAATCTATTGGGATGATGAAACCAGAGGACTTAAATTCGAAGAGCGCGAGATACCTGATAATTTAAAAGCAGAAGCGCAGGCGTGGCAGGAGAAGATGGTTGAGACTGCGGCTGAGGCAGACGAAGATTTGATGAATAAATATCTGGAAAATGGTGAGTTAGATATTTCTGATATAAAAAAAGGATTGCGTCTACGAACAATCAATAACGAAATTGTTCCCATGTTATGTGGTACGGCTTTCAAAAATAAAGGTGTTCAGGCAATGCTAGATGCCGTGCTTGATTATATGCCTTCCCCGGTAGATGTTGTGGCAATACAGGGCGAGAAAGAAAGTGGCGATATTGACAAGAGAAAATCTGATGATAAAGAGCCGTTTTCAGCTTTGGCATTCAAAGTGGCAACTGATCCCTATGTAGGTCAGCTGATTTTTTTTAGAGTCTATTCCGGAGTAGTTAATTCAGGTGATACTGTTTATAACCCTGTCAAGGCGCGGAAAGAAAGAGTAGGTCGTATTTTACAGATGCATGCTAATCAGCGTGAAGAAATAAAAGAGGTACGTGCTGGTGATATTGCGGCTGCTGTAGGGCTCAAAGAGGTAACAACTGGCGATACGCTGTGTGATCCTGGTGCAATAATAACTCTGGAAAAAATGGATTTCCCTGATCCGGTAATACATGTTGCAGTTGAACCGAAAACAAAACTGGATCAAGAAAAAATGGGTATCGCTTTAAATAGATTAGCTCAGGAGGATCCGTCATTTAGAGTTAGAACAGATGAGGAGTCTGGTCAAACAATTATCTCTGGGATGGGCGAGCTCCATTTGGAAATTATCGTTGATCGGATGAAGCGAGAATTTGGTGTTGAGGCAAATGTCGGCGCGCCGCAGGTTGCTTATAGAGAGGCGATCAAGAAACAGGTGGAAATCGAAGGTAAATTTGTCAAGCAATCTGGTGGCCGTGGTCAATACGGGCATGTTTGGTTGAAAATGGAACCCAATGAGGCCGGTAAGGGCTTTGAGTTTATTGATGAAATCAAAGGTGGTGCGGTGCCGCGAGAGTACATCCCTGCAGTTGAAAAAGGATTGCTTGATACTTTGCCAAATGGTATATTGGCAGGTTTTCCAGTAGTCGATGTAAAAGTGACTCTTTTTGATGGTTCATATCACGATGTGGACTCAAATGAAAATGCTTTTAAAATGGCCGCATCAATTGCGTTTAAAGATGGGATGAGAAAAGCCACTCCAGTGCTTCTCGAGCCGATGATGGCGGTCGAGGGGGAGTCACCGGAAGAGTTTATGGGAAATGTTGTGGGTGATTTGTCATCGCGGCGTGGAATGATACAAGGAATGGAAGATACGCCGGGCTTAAAACTAATTCGTGCCGAAGTTCCATTGGCTGAAATGTTTGGTTATTCAACGGCATTGCGTTCGG
>DOOY01000254.1 GCA_003514765.1 Nitrosomonas sp.
AGTTTGTCGGCGTGTATTTCTGCTTTGTTAAGTGGTGATCGTATACTGACTTTATAGGTTTTGTCGGCGTTCTGTGTTATCACGGCATGGGCGCGGTCAGGGTGTTGGTTGGCAAGCGCATTAATATAAACACCGCTGACGCGGCGCGCCCATTTTTCGTTGTCAAAAAAAACGATTGCAGAACGGGTGGATTGATGCAGATAAGGGGCCGATTTGGCCGCGCCCATGTCGTCTTCGTATCCTTCTGCTAATGTGCTGTAAATTGTTTTGTTTTCACGGATAAAATCAAACGGCGAGGTATAAGGCTGCAAGTGCCGATACAGCGCATCGGGATGAAAGAAAAGGTCGGACAAATCTTCGCCATAGCTGTTGTAATTGATATAGACACCCAGTTTCTGAAGTGTACGCAAGGATTCCCGGTCGTATCCGGATGATTCACCCAATGTCATGGCGGCTGCGTTGAAATTGTCGCCAAACGCCGCAACCAAAGCCCATGCGCGAAATTGACCGCCAATTTTCCGATCCACGAGCAAACCTGTACATATGGCCGATGATTGATCATCGATATAAGTTTTTAATTTAGGGTGGCTTACCGGCGTACCGCTTTTGTGGTGATCGTAGTATTCAATGGAGGCACCCTGGTTTAACAACCGCTGCACGTCGGCGCGGTTTTTTTCAAAAGAAATATCGAGCACGCTGATATGATCACCCGGCGCGGCCTCAACGTTTTTCAGCAACTGAATATCGCGTTTTACGCCGGTAATTAATCGTGCGTTTTGCGGATGCGCTTTACGCAGTTGTATCAGCGCACAGATGCCGTCGGCATCACCATTAAAGACATCAATATAATTCATTGTCTGACCAGATCCATTTCATCATGTTATTTAAGCGATCTCAGAATATGCTCGATCGCGGCCTCCGGAGACAATACCGTTGTTTGTATATGCACTTCGGGAGATTCAGGCGGCTCATAGGGGCTGTCGATCCCCGTGAAATTTGCCAGATCACCGCTGCGGGCCTTGGCGTAAAGACCTTTTACATCCCGGCGCTCGCATTCCTCCAGATCGGTATCCACGAAAACTTCAATAAACTCATCTTCGGAAAATAATTCTCGCGCCATGCGCCGTTCGCTGCGGAATGGGGAAATGAAACTCACAAGAACAATCAATCCCGCGTCTACCATCAGTTTGGCGACTTCCGATACGCGGCGAATATTTTCGACGCGGTCGACTTCGGTAAAACCCAGATCACGGCACAAGCCATGCCGTACATTGTCACCATCCAGTAGGTAGGTGTGTTTGTTTTCCTGATAAAGGCGTTTTTCCAGCAGATTGGCAATGGTCGATTTGCCTGATCCCGACAGGCCGGTAAACCAGACGCATTTTGGCGTTTGTTTCTTTTGCGCCGAACGTGTGGCTTTATTCAGCTCGTGCATCTGCCAGTGGATATTGCTGGCGCGGCGCAGCGCGAAGTCGATCATGCCGATACCGACTGTTTCGAGCGACTGCCTGTCGATCAAGAGGAAACTGTTCAAGTGCCGGTTTTTACCGTGACGATCAAATATCAGTGGTGCGCCGGTGGACAGGCTCACTCTGCCGGCTTCGTTCAGGTTTAATGTCTTGGTGGCCAAACGCGCGCCGGTCTGGCTATCCTGGCGGTATTTGATTCCCGTAACCGTGGCCGTGACTTCCTTGCAGGCCAGTTTCATTAAATACTGACGGCCGGGTATCATGGCATTTTTGTTGAGCCACAAGAGGTTGGCTTCGAACTGATCGGCAATTTCTGGTGGCGCGTTGGCGGCCGCCAGTATGTCGCCGCAATTGATATCGGCCGGGTCAGCCAGTATTGCCGTCACAATATCGCCTGCATGCGCAACTCCGGTTTCTTCGTTGCGATTGTTTAGCAGGGTTTTTATCTGCGTTTGTATGCCTGAAGGTAAAATCCGCACCGCATCACCGGGATGCACTGTACCGGCAATGATCTGCCCGCAGATACCCTCACTATCGGTGTTTTGCTGATTTACCCAATGTATCTGCATACGAAAAGCGTTTTGTGCATGCGCATCGAACACATCCAGCGTATCCAGATAATCCGGCAGGCTGGGACCTGTATACCAGAGCATGTCAGCGGATTTGTATAATATGTCGTTTGCATTAAGGCCGGACACTGGAATTGCGCGGAAATCTACCAATCCCGCACTAGCGGAAAAAGCATTTAATTCGGAGACTACGGCATTGAATTTATTTTCATCAAAATGAGCTGAATCCGTTTGACCGACAGCCAGTACCAGATGGCGTATACCTAACATGGCGGCAATGTCGCAATGAAGGCGGGTTTGCGAAAGCATGCCTTTGCGTGCATCGATCAGCATTACGGCGACATCGGCGATGGATGCGGCCAAGACCATTGTGCGCATGTGCTGTTCCTGGTGTTCGGACGGTTTGGCGATGATGTAGCGCCGTTTGTCTGAACTGAACAGGTGATGGGCCGGATTAATTTCGGCTATTTGCCCGCACGCCGTATGTAAACCGTCATGCGGCGATGTGCGGCTCATGTTTTCATTCGATAAATCATCCGGATGATCACTGGTGCTGTTACAAATCATCACCCGCACCATTTGGTTGTGATGGTTGCTCGAAATTGTGTTGATTGTTCTATTGTTGTTGAGACTGGTCATTAGGTATTAGGTATGTATTTAGGAGTCGTTCATAAATAAC
>DOOY01000264.1 GCA_003514765.1 Nitrosomonas sp.
GGTGGAAAGTCAAAGCTTATGGAAACAAAGCGCTGGCGCGTGCTGGGTTTTAGCGATTTGAGGATATTTTGATAACCCGGATTATAAGATACCACCAACATAAATTCGTCAGGCGCCTGCAATACTTCTCCCGTGCGCTCCAACGGTAGAATTCGACGATCATCCGTTAAAGGATGGAGTACCACCGTTACGTCCTTGCGTGCCTCCACGACTTCATCCAGATAACAAATTCCGCCTTCGCGCACGGCACGCGTTAATGGGCCATCTACCCATATAGTCTCGCCGCCTTTAAGTAGATAACGCCCTGTCAGGTCTGCCGCAGTCAAGTCATCATGACAAGAGACCGTATGCAGCGAACGTCCCAGCCGGACCGCCATATGCGCTATAAACCGGGTTTTGCCACAACCGGTTGGCCCCTTGATCAATAAAGGAAGCCGTTGACGATAAGCCATCTCGAATAAAATACATTCATTCCCGACCGGTCTATAGAATGGCATTTCCGCCAGCATGGGCGACGGTGGTAATTCCTGTTGCAACTGTGGCGGATTCGTTGTCAATTGCGACTGTTATTATGAATGCTTTGAAACTGTCACCTGTCCCCTGACAGGCCCAAGCGCCGAATAAATGAACAGTATTGCACCTATTACAAAAAATATACCCGAACCCAGCCGGAACCAGTAAAACAATTCAATTTGTGACTGGATCTGCATAAAGCCCATACCGAGGACACGCTGAAGATGTGTCTGCAAAACGCCTGCAAACGCTAATGTGAAAGTCATGAATACCATTGAGCCAGTCATCAACCAGAAACTCCACATATTCAGAATTTGATTGAATGGTTGCAACCCCCGCAGTGCAGGCAGGGCATATGTGAAGAAAGCCAGATTCAGCATGACATAGGCACCGTAAAAAGCCAGATGGCCATGCGCTGCCGTCAACTGGGTACCATGGGTGTAAAAATTGATCGAGGGAAAACTGTGCATGAGACCCAGCACCCCGGCGCCAAAGAAAGCCATTATCGGACAACCCAGACTCCAGAGCATGGCCGCTTTATTCGGGTGGTCACGCCCGCTACGATAGACAAGATAAAAAGCCCACAAGACCATAGCGAAAAATGGAACCACTTCCAGAATCGAAAATAAAGCGCCAATCCAGTGCCAGTATTCCGGCGTACCGATCCAGTAATAGTGATGACCGGTTCCAAGTAGACCGCTGAACAGTGAAAAGCCGACAATGACATAAAGCCATTTTTCGATGACTTCACGATCAACACCTGTTAGCTTAATCAGCAGGAAAGCCAGCATAGCCGCCATAATCAATTCCCAGACACCTTCCACCCAGACATGCACAACCCACCACCAGTACAGTTTGTCCAATGCCAGATTGTCAGGATTGTAAAAGGCGAACAGGAAAAAAATCAAAGAGCCCCATAAACCCAGCAGCAGGACAATGGAAACGACGGTTTTCCGTCCTTTGAGAACAGTCATACTGACATTGTAAATAAACACTATGAAGGCAACAGCCATCAAAACCTTAACCCAAAAAGGCTGTTCCAGAAATTCACGGCCTTCATGGATGCCAAAAAGATAACCGACCACTGCAGCCAGAGCGGCGAATACAAAAATACCCAGTTGCAACCAAGCCAGTATTGGACTGTGGATTTCACATTCACTTTCTTCGGGAAGCAGAAAATAACTGGCGCCGAAATAGCCCAGCAGAAGCCATACCAGAAGCGCATTGGTATGTATCATTCGAATGATATGAAAAGGCACAGCTTCCGATAAAAAATTCGGAAAAACATATACGGCGCCGGCCAGTACACCAGCCATCACCTGAACCAGGAATAAAGCAAGTGCAGCGGCGAAATACGGATAGGCAAGCTTCTGGGTTTGATATTTCATTTATGAGTCTCCATGGCAAACTTGTGCAAATATCTTGAGTAATTAACCGGCATCGTTAGGCGGCCATCCCAACGTATCAATACGACTTGTCCATTCAAGAAAGTCTATTAAGTCATCCAGTTCTTGCTCCGTCAGATTGAATTGGGGCATTTGCCGGCGACCTTGTACGCCTGTGGGTTGCGCGCGCATCCACGCTTTTAAGCCCATACGTGCGCCCTCTGCGTTGTCGCGTCCACCATAACGAACCCACACATTTCCCAGTTCAGGTGCAAAATAAGCGCCTTCACCGAGCAGCGTATGGCAATTAATGCAGGAATGACGTTCCCAGATATGTTTTCCCCGGGCAACCGCCTCAGTCAGGGTTGACTCATCCGTTGAGACATTTTTGATATAGTAATGGCTGTGAACTGTTAAAGCCGTGAAAATTACCAGAAAGAAGATTGAACCGCCATAAAAAATATTGCGTGCAGCTGACTTGGTTAAATGTTCTGCCATACCTCCCCCTGTTTACAAACGGTTAAAATATGCGCATCCCTTAAGCACCCATTAAACCTTAATAATCACATGGACAAAGGTTTTTATTAGAGACTGCCCAAGAGTTTAATGTAAGTTACCCGAGATGAAAAGCGATGGTTTTCTTTTTTTTGTAAAACCACTACCCAGCTCTGCCTGTATTATTAGCACTCTGTTCCCCGCAAGTATCTAGTACACCGTCAACTTAATAATGACGGTGTACCAGCTACGGCACGCATTCACGGATGAAAGCGGATTTATTTACAATGCGTTACAGTTTCTGCAAACTATGTTTCCGCAATCATTTTATAAAGACGGTCTTTTAACAGCAAACGTTTCTTTTTTAAATCTTCCAGGTATTCATCGGATGTATTATCCACACCCTCCTCTATCCGGCGTATTTCCCGGTTTACATCATGATATTCCTCAAACATTCGAGAAAAATGCGCATTACTGACTTTCAATTCATGAATCCGGTCATGGTGCTCAGGAAATTCATGATGCAAATCATGCTTTTCGGGTATCATTTTTTCCTCTCTCAGATGAATGCTTGCATAATAAAAGCATATTTACGATATCAACAAACCACTCACTCTTCTTTTTCTTTTGCGCATCTTCTATATGTGAATTTTATACCTGCCAGCAAGAACAATACTGATTTAGATCAAACACGCGTAAAATCCACCTACAGTCGTGCTCTGTCATCCCGGCCGTCTTATTCAATCATATTACGTGGGCTCAAGTTACAGTCCAGTACACTTTTCAAATTCCCATTGGATAATCCGTAAATCTCGGATAAACTATTTATCTTGATTTTAACTCGCTAACTAGAGGTAAGCCATTGAAAATTTTAGCAGCGATATTATTTCTTATTATTCTATACAGCCTGGGTTCTGCACTTTATTACATGTATAAAGACGGCAGCAATTCAACGCGCATGGTCAGGTCACTCAGCATTCGCATTGGCGTATCAATTCTGTTATTCGTTATCATGATGGCGTACAGTTGGTTCAATATGTAACACCCGGCCAAACTTAGATTGTTATCAAATACAATTTGACTTTAGCTGATTGCGGGCATCCGGATGTAATCATTATTGGCGCAGGCGCAGCAGGTATGATGTGCGCGATAGAAGCCGGCAAACGTGGTCGCTCGGTCATGCTGCTGGATCATTCACCCAGGCTTGCCGAGAAAATCCGGATATCAGGTGGCGGGCGGTGCAACTTTACCAACCGGCATACCAGACCCGAGAATTTTCTGTCAAATAATCCTCATTTTTGCCGCTCGGCACTGGCCCGCTTCACACCGAGTGATTTTATCGCATTGATTGAAAAACACGGTATACGTTATCACGAGAAGAAACTCGGGCAATTATTTTGTGACCACAGTTCGCAACAGATTATCGATTTGTTAAAAAACGAATGCGATGCTGCCGGTGTTGTGTGGCAAATGCCATCCAAAGTATCAGCTGTGAAACAGCTTGATCATGGCTGTGCAGATCATATAAATAATAAGCGGTTTACCATCCAGACCGATCGTAATACATTAACTGCGCATTCATTGGTAATCGCCACAGGGGGTTTGTCGATACCGCAGATCGGCGCCAGTGATTTTGGCTACCGGATTGCCAGGCAATTTAGCATTCCGGTTACAACGCTGCGGCCGGCATTGGTAGGAATGACTTTTTCTCAAAATGATTTTTCCTGTTTCAAGGGTATTTCCGGCGTCGCGACTGACGCCGAAGTCAGCTGCCAGGGCGCTTCATTTCGTGAAAACATATTATGGACGCATCGCGGACTCAGCGGCCCGGCCATTTTGCAGATTTCTTCTTACTGGAATCCTGGCACAGCCATCCATATCAATCTGCTGCCACAGCAAGCATTGATGGATATTTTTAATGCAAAAAAACAAAGCAGTCAACTGTTAGCGAATCTGCTCGCCAATTACTTACCCAAGCGCCTTGTACATGTCTGGTGCAATGTGATACTGACACAGCTATCCCTATCGCATTTGTCCGATAAACCGGTCAGACAGTTTCAGGATAACGTGCTGAAGCAAATTGCCAAACAGATACATGACTGGCAAATCGTTCCCAGCGGCACAGTGGGTTATAAAAAAGCCGAAGTAACGCTGGGTGGCGTTGATACCTATGCCTTGTCTTCCAAAACGATGGAAGCCACGCAAGTACCCGGACTTTATTTTATTGGTGAAGTCGTTGACGTTACCGGACAGTTGGGCGGTTTCAATTTCCAGTGGGCCTGGTCGTCCGGGTATGCTGCCGGCCAGGCGGTGTAGACGGCATCTTGCCTAACAGGCCATAAATTAAAAACAAGCCGGCAGATTGTCAAGTCGCAATCATACCTTTTTCATAACACAAGGGATCAAATGCAAACACGATGGATGGGTCATATATCAGTTTATCCTTTTGTTTGCCCTGATAATCAACATGACTTAAAAAATGTTTAATCACATTAATGCGGGTACTTTTTTTGTTATCGCAGTGCGCGATATACCACGGTGCATACACAAAATGTGTTTTCACGAACATGACATCCCTGGCCTCGGAATACGCGTGCCACACGGTTTGCGCTTTTTCGTCGATAGGACTTATTTTCCACTGTTTGAGCGGACTTTCCCTGCGTGCTTTGAGCCGTTTCTTCTGCTCCTGTTTCGAGATATCGAGATAGTACTTGAAAAAAATCAAATCAGCCTGGGTCAGCAGGTGCTCAAAATTACCGACTGCGTCCATAAAATTCCGGCATTCGCGTGCGCTGCAAAAATTCATCACCCGTTCGACACCGGCACGGTTATACCAGCTGCGATTAAAGAAAACGATTTCGCCCGCAACCGGCAAATGCGGAACGAACCGCTGAAAATACCAGGCACTCTTCTCACGGTCTGAAGGCGTTCCCAGTGCTACCGTGCGCACTTCTCGCGGACTGAGATGTTCCCTGAAGCGCTTGATAATACCATCCTTACCGGCCGCATCCCTTCCTTCAAAAAGAAGACAGACTTTCTTTCCCTTTTCAATCACGCTTTTGTGAAATTTCACTAATTCCACCTGAAGTGTGTACAGCTCTTTTTTATAGGTTTTGTTATCCATCTTGCCCATCTTGATTGCGGTTAGACATTTCAGTCATATCACCATCCACATAAAACCACCGTCCGTTATCACAAATAAAACGACTGATTTCATGTAAACGATAAGCGCGTCCACCCACTTTGTAGCGCGCTACAAATTCAACAATTGCATCTACTGGCGTCAATTGTTCATAGCGCTTCACCGTTAGTCCCTGCCATTGATCATGTGATTGATCAGTCAATCCGAGTGAAGCAGGACGCGTACTGCTATGCCAGGTTGTCAGAAGATAATCTTCACGTTTCAACGTATACGCCGTGTAACGCGAACGCATTAAAATTTCAGCGGTCGCAGGTGCTTCAGCGCCATCTAGGTACCGGCCACAGCAATCGGGATATGCTTTGTCACCGCCACAAGGACAACATTCTAATTTTGGTTTCATCTCCAGTATTGATTCACAACAATTATTGTTTCAGACAATACATGCTTTACAGGCTGCCAATACATTTGATTTAATTTATCATAATCCATTATCCTGGTCATCGATGCGTCACATAAAGTTATTATTTCAATTCGTACCCTTATGAATTCCGCCGAGCGAAACCCATTGCACCAGCAAGTTGAAAAACGCCGTATTGCACACCTCGATATGGATGCTTTTTATGCATCCGTTGCGCTGTTACGTTATCCAGAACTGCGCGGCCAGCCCGTTGTCATCGCTGGCCGTGACAAATACAAACCGGTATTGCGGTCAAACGGCAACAGACATTTTTTTCGGTTACGCGAATATACAGGTCGCGGCGTTATCACAACGGCAACCTATGAAGCGCGCGCAGCCGGTGTTTTTTCCGGCATGGGTGTCATGAAAGCCGCACAACTGGCGCCAGATGCGATTCTTTTGCCGGTTGATTTTAGCGCCTACCGTTATTATTCCCGTTTGTTTAAGACTGCTGTGACCAGCATTGCTCCGCAGATTGAGAGCACGGGTATTGATGAAATATATATCGATATCAGCGATCTGCCTGATGATACGCACATCCTCGCCCACCGCATCAAACAAAGCGTCCACAAGGCAACTGGGCTGTCCTGTTCGATCGGTATCGCTCCAAACAAAATGTTGGCAAAAATCTGTTCAGATCTCCAAAAACCCGATGGCGTTACCATTCTTGATACAGCCGATATTCCCGACCGAATCTGGCCGCTTCCCGTAAACAAAATCAATGGAATTGGCCCTAAGGCAACTCAAAAACTGGCACGATTGGGAATTACAACCATTGCCGAACTGGCACACGCAGAATTGCGTTTTTTACAAACCTGTTTTGGACGCAGCTACGCCATCTGGTTAAATGAAGCATCACGCGGTATTGACCATCGTCCGGTAATAACACACGCTGAACCAAAGTCAATCAGCCGGGAAACTACTTTTGATCGCGACCTTCATCCACGCCATGATCGTTCAATTTTGTCAAAGGCATTCACAGCGCTTTGCATGCAGGTTGCTGACGACTTAGTGCGCAAAAGCTATACAGGACGCACCATCAGCATTAAGCTGAGATTTGAGGATTTTCATACGGTAACACGTGATATTACTCTGACTACCTATGTAAACGATCCCGTACGAATACGCCATGCAGCGGGAAAATGTCTGAAACGAATACCACTTACAAAAAAACTGCGACTGCTCGGTGTAAAAGTCAGCACACTCTCTTCGATCCACACGCTACAGGATGCCGAAGCCTTTGTACAAAGAGAATTGCCTCTCATCATCGTATGAATACATGTTAATGGCTCTTTTGAAGTCATTAACACGCAGGGTGACAAACTGACAATCCGTATAGTTTTTAATTATCAGTCGTATCAGTTACTTCGACCACTGTGTCCACAACATCATTCGCTTCTTCATTTGTGACTGCTTTCATACTGAGTCGCAAACGGCCTTTATCATCTGCTTCGAGGACTTTAACACGCACTGACTGGCCTTCACTCAGGTGGTCTGACACGTTGTTTACACGCTCATTGGCAATTTGCGAAATATGCAACAGTCCGTCTTTACCGGGCAGCACGCTCACAATCGCGCCAAAATCCAGTAGTTTCAGCACTGCGCCATCGTAGATTCTGCCAACTTCGACTTCTGCGGTCAGATCTTCGATCCGTTTTCTAGCGAGTTCCCCATTTTCGGCATTGACGCAAGCAATTGTTACCTGACCATCGTCCGTAATGTCTATGGTTGTACCGGTTTCTTCGGTCAAAGCCCGGATAACCGCACCGCCTTTCCCGATGACATCCCGTATTTTCTCTGGATTGATTTTGATTTTAATGATACGTGGCGCATGAATCGAGATACTGTCACGTGTGACAGGCATCGCCTCCTTCATGATATCCAGAATATGTAAACGTCCTTCTCGCGCCTGCAATAGCGCTGCGTGCATAATCTCCTTGGTAATACCTTGTATCTTGATATCCATTTGTAAAGCGGAAATGCCGTTTTCCGTCCCTGCCACTTTAAAATCCATGTCACCGAGATGATCTTCGTCACCCAAGATATCGGTGAGGACTGCAAAGCGCTTCCCGTCTTTAATCAGTCCCATGGCAATTCCCGCAACATGCGCTTTTAAAGGCACGCCAGCATCCATCAACGCCAGGCAACCACCACATACCGATGCCATTGAACTGGAGCCATTCGATTCTGTAACTTCGGAAACCACACGCAGAGAATAACCAAACTCTTCCTGAGAAGGCAACACAGCAATCAATGCACGCTTAGCCAGACGACCATGACCGATTTCACGTCGTTTAGGCGTACCGACACGACCGGTTTCACCTGTCGCGTAAGGCGGCATGTTATAATGCAGCATAAAACGCTCAGAATAATCACCCTGCAGAGAGTCAATTCTCTGTTCATCACGTGCGGTCCCCAATGTAGCAACGGCCAAGGCCTGGGTTTCACCACGTGTGAAGAGCGCTGAGCCATGTGTACGCGGCAATACCCCATTGCGTATTGTAATCGGCCTTACGGTACGCGTGCCACGACCATCGATACGAGGCTCGCCGTCCAGAATCTGGTTGCGAACAATTTTAGACTCGAGCGCAAAAAATGCTTCCTCAAAAGCGCGCGGTTCCGGTCCGTCATCGTTACCGACACCCATCTCTTCGGCACTTTTTTGACGCACAGCCGCAATAGCTTCTGTACGCCCCTGTTTTTGCTTAATTTTAAAAGCCTGCCGCAAATCTTGCTCTGCCAGTTGAGCAATTTTGTCTTCCAAAGCAGTGTCTTTTTCCGGCGGCGTCCATTCCCAAGCCGATACGCCTGCTTCATCTGCCAGTTCATTAATTACATTAATAATCACCTGCATTTGCTCATGACCATACATCACCGCGCCCAGCATGGTGTCTTCTGACAGTTCCATCGCTTCGGACTCGACCATCAATACTGCTTGCTGCGTACCGGCCACGACGAGATTTAATTGAGCATCATTCAGTTCGGTCGTTGTTGGATTCAATACATATTCGTTATTGATATAGCCGACACGCGCAGCACCAATCGGACCATCGAAGGGAATACCTGACAGCACCAGCGCAGCCGATGTACCTATGATCGCAGGTATATCCGCATCCACTTCTTCATTCGACGACAGGACAGTTGCCACAACCTGCACTTCATTATAAAAACCATCTGGAAAGAGCGGGCGTATAGGGCGATCGATAAGCCGGCAAGTCAATGTTTCCTTTTCTGAAGGACGCCCCTCGCGCTTAAAAAAACTGCCGGGTATTCTCCCCGCAGCATAAAATTTTTCCTGATAGTCAACCGTGAGCGGAAAAAAATCCTGTCCCGGACTCACATTTTTTGCACCAACAACAGTCACTAATACAACTGTATCGTCCATTGTCACCATAACTGCGCCATGTGCCTGTCTTGCAATCTCGCCCGTTTCCAGAGTGAGTTGATGGCGCCCGTAAGTAATGCTCTTCTTGATAGGTTTCAATTAACAATCCTTTTTTCTTGAATTCATAGCCGTTTTAGTCACTTTAACCGCGCTGTGCTGTACATCAGCCGTTTGATTTAACTATCCGGATATAGTATTTTGCGTTTTATTACTTGCGTAAACCGAGTCGATCAATCAGTGTTCTGTAGGCGTCAGCATTTTGGCGTTTCAGATAATCAAGCAATTTGCGGCGGCGGCCGACCATACGCAAGAGGCCACGGCGCGAATGGTGATCCTTGACATGTGTTTTAAAATGACCGATCAAATCATTAATTCGAGTCGTTAAGAGCGCCACCTGAACCTCCGGGGAACCGGTATCGCTTTCGCTTCTCTGAAAATCACGCACGACCTGTGCTTTCTGATCAGTTGTAACTGACATATATTTCTCCAATTAATACCTAATGTAATATATAAAAACGCGAAATTTTACTCCTTAATATGGTCCTTGTCCAAAACAGATCAAAGTATCTTTCAGTTTGGATTCTATTTTCTAAGAATATATGTATGGATATTGAATAGGAATAACAATTTTTGTTATATCAGTATCAGTAAAATGATCAAATATTGAATCACTCGAATAACAATTAACAATTGGTACGATAGCACGCACATTGACACAGTCCGACCGAAAACATTCATAGAGAATAACAAATCGAATCTAATACTCCAACAATTGTTAGACTGAACTTCGTCTGCTCTTCCCTATGAGCACCCTATTAAAGTAAAGCCTAACTCGACAAAACCTGTACATTTTCTCCATCATTACCGGATGGATTAGTAAACTGGTCATTCAGCTCCTGAATATAATCATTGGATTCATCGATAATTTGATCAATTGTCTGCTCAGTGACCTCATTCCAGCCAGCCGGTTTTTTAAAAAGCATGGACCTGTAAGCTGCCGTACTTTTGCTGAAAGCCTGGGTATATTGCTTGCAGGCCTCATGATCATTACCCATTTCCTGTGCGAGCTTTTTCTTGATTTTGTTTGCAACCCGTCTGCGAATCGTAAAGTGAATCAAACCCAAACCGCCAAGCAATACCAGCAGCGCTACAAAAGAAAATGACTCACCGGGTATAAACGCGCTCAGCAAATCCCATGATTCGGTAAAATGCAAAGCTGCTCCGGCAAGAATTGCCAAAGTCGAAAAGATCAAGCCATCAAGTATGAATACTTTGCTTCGCCATTCGCTCAGCATTTCTGACAATTTGACCATCGCCTGATTTTTAATGGCTTTTGCAGTTTGTTCGAGCTTACCGACTATACGATACGAGCGCTCCACTTCAATTTGCTGCATGCGCGTATAAATGTCAGCCATATCTTCTTCACGTTTCTTCTCAAAACGTTCCCTGACTTTAGGATCGCTGATCGGCACCGCAACGTCTGGATTATAAATACGATAGAAGCGGCCTGCGATCAAGCCGACTTCCGCAAGCGAGCGCTGCCAGGCAGACACAACTTCTTCAGGATTATCTTCCTGTGCGGTAACGTCCATCTGATTGAGAATATACAAAAATTTGTTTGCATCAGCACGATTCACGCTCGCAGAAACCAGATAAGCAAGGGTATCTTGCATGGCCTTGGGTTCGGGGTGGCGTGCATCAAAAAATACCAGCACCAGATCGGAAAGATTAATAATATGCTGGGTCAAACGCAGTGTCGAAGCACGCTGACTATCAGCATCAAAACCAGGAGAATCAATCAGAATTTTACCGCGTATTTTTTCTGACGGACAGGTTTTTAATTGCAAATAGGCATCAATGCGCTCCTGCCCTGCTTCAGAAATTTCTTCGATACTTTTACTGATATGGAAGAAAGGAAATCGCGGATCAGCATCCAGTGCAACACCGGGTAATGTTTTGGCCTGATTATGGCGGCTGTAGCAGATAACAGTGAATTTATCATCTACTGCCTGATTACCGGTTCGTTGTAATTTCAGACCCAAATGCGTATTAATGAATGTTGACTTACCTGCAGAAAAAGTACCCAAAACGGCAATCATCGGCCACCAGGTGACGCAGGTTGCATAAGATTCATCTCTGCTAAGCAGTCCCATACCATAGCCGATATAATCCATTTTTCTGAAACTTTTGACTGCTTTTGCCAGTATAGGATTATCTGGGTGTTCATCAGCCAGATGCTTTTCCAGACTATTTAGGAGTTTATTGATGTGTGTTGAACTATATGACATAAGAGCCCCTTTCCATTTCTTATAAAGTGCATTCTGATAAAGATGTTATGGATAGTAAATTAATTTGATTGATAAATCCTGGTGTATAAAAAAGATCCCACTCTTCAAAGTTATTTTGGTTTATGCTTACACTTGTGTGTTCATGGGAATCAATTACCGATTTAAATTTGATCTAACACAAGTTAAGTAAGTAAAATTTCAGTAGAAAATAAAGAATCCTCGCGTGGCGATTCTACCAAGAACAGACCCTGCTTACCAGCAAATGGCTGTTCTGATAATACTGTGTTGTGAAAATACCATTTTCTTTTCTTGTTAGCATTATTTTTTTGAAGCATGTTTTTTCAATGATGAAAGGTCAACCCCGCTAGATAGCACTGACCAATATAGCTCAGAAAATTCAGAACCGCAGAAGAACCATGAACAGGAACAGTACATCGCTATGAGTGACACGCGCAACAATAACACACAACAAACCGAACGTTCGGCGCATATTGGGCGGTATGTGCTGATCGGCGCATTGACAATCGCACCACTCTGGGTCACCTGGTTGGTTTTTGAGTTTGTATTAAAAATGCTAGCGCAAATGGGCGAACCCTTACTGAAAGGGCTGGCACGCGCAGTGCGTCCACATTCGGACACCATCGCCAGCTGGCTGCTCGATTCCAGCTTCCAGCAAGGCGTTGCTGCACTGCTGACGATTGCCGGCCTATACGGCATCGGTTTATTGGCCTCATTTGTGATAGGCAAAAAAGTAATTGGTCTTTACGAAGACATCCTGGCACGTTTGCCATTAGTGCAAACAATATACGGCGCCACCAAACGTTTTTTGCACACCTTGAGCCAGCCACCTGTTACCGGACGCAGGGTCGTGCTTATCAGCTTTCCATCTTCCGAGATGAAAGCCATCGGTTTTATCACCAAGGTCATGCATGACACTGAAACAGGGGAAAAACTGGCAGCGGTTTATGTGCCCACCTCACCCAACCCGACTTCAGGCTATATTGAGATTGTGCCTATTAAAGATGTCGTCATGACTAACTGGAGCACGGAAGAAGCAATGACATTTGTCGTAACCGGCGGAACCACCTCACCAGAGAACATACACTTTTCAAATCCCAAAGTACCGCAAAATATGATGCCGGAAACGAAAAAAAAAGCCGATTGAGATTTGTTTCAGTCTGTTTGATTGTTAACAGAGACACTACAGAACCGAATTCAGGCCAAGGCTGCTTGGCATATAGATATTAGAAAGTAAAATCAGGATGCATTTATGACTATCAGAAAGCGCCTTCACTCGGCATGGAAACGTCACTCACTGAGTACTATTCTTCGGCTGATTGTAACAAACATTGTATATTACATACGCGAACTATTCTCGGGACGACTGTTTAACAACGCCGCAGAAGAAAAGACACAGTTTGATGTTATTTATCGCAGCGATACAGATCAAATTCGTGAGGTAGGTTCTTTGGATATAGAATCGGTGAATGCGCGTTATGCAGTGCGCTATCAACCCTCACCTGACAATCTGGTAACGGAGATTATTCAATCGCTACCCATTGATTACAGCAAGTTCACATTCATTGATTTTGGCGCAGGTAAAGGAAGGGTTTTATTGTTAGCTGCGCAACTACCATTTGCGGCTGTTATCGGCGTTGAATTTTCAAATGAACTGTGCAAAGTCGCTTCGGAAAATATTAGCAAAATCCCCTCGGGGAAAAAATCGGCACGTGAAATAGCCTGCATCTACAGTGATGTTGCAGACTACCCGCTGCCGGATACGGCTTTAGTTTGCTATTTTTACAATCCTTTTGCGCAACCGGTGATGCAAACGGTTCTGGATAAGCTAACAGCAAGCCTCAAACACCAGCAACGTGAAATTTATATCATTTATATCGATCCCAAACATCGATCTTTATTCGACGCAGCAGGTTATTGGGACGTTACGCATGAAAGTCAGTTTTATATTATATACCGCGCCAATTTTGACAAGTTTCCGGAACAGGTATGATAAAAAATATTATTAAGTCGATATTGCGCATCCTTTTTAAGGACTATCAGTTTATTCGTATCTATTATTTGGATTTACCTGAATCAGGAGCACACATTTCCGAACCTGAATTAAATGAAGCATCGATCAGAAGACTTGATTCACAAGATCAGTTCTTCGCTTCAAATGACCAAAGGATAAGAGACCATTCTGCGTTTTTTGACGATCAGACATTTGCATATGGGATGTATACAAATGATGAGCTGATTGGTGTGTGCGTTTTCTGGAAAGCGGGACACCCCAATCTGCCAGGCAGATTCTCACAGATCAATGAAAACGAAGCGGTCATGGTTGATTTGTTGATCAGTGAAAAATACAGGGGAAAAGGTTATGCCTTGGCCATTACGCTTTTTTCCGAATATGACCTGGCTATCAGCGGTTATAAAAAACTATGGACATGGATTTGGCACAGTAACGCACCCTCGATTCGAGTATTTGAGAAAGCCGGCTGGGTATATTCCCACCAGCTTATCGAATTACAACCATACGGTATAAAAAGTCACCTGCGCTTCAAATTACCTGCCGCGGAACGGTAATTCGCTTAACATATCGTTGCCATCCTCATCATTGTTTGCTCCACAGCATAAAACGCCACAATAGCTACAGGCGCGAACGTAAATCAATGACTACCGGTTTTTGTCTATGGCGTGGCTGCCATGATCTGTCATCCTTGTTGTGACTTTTTGATATCGCGTTTTGTGATACCGCGCAGTAATCGGCCAAGAATATCTGCTCCTGTAATGACCCGTTTTTCATCAGACCAGATGAGAATAAGATCGTCATCGACGACATCATCCACCATCGATTTTGGATTCACCTGCAAACGGGACAATATCTTTCCGAGCAATGTGTTCGGATCTTTGACAATAATGGGACGATGACAATAAACGTAAGGATTAATCGGTCCTGATCCGAATAGCACTTCACGTAGAAAAGCATTAGCATTCAATACCATGCGGGGTTGATCATGTTCGTCAACGAGAATGATCCACTTTTTGCCGGAACAGTTGATTTCGAGCAGAAACGGGTCCAGGGCGCGCCGTTCAAATT